>NZ_JBFAMX010000119.1:0-24288 GCF_040659615.1 Nonomuraea sp. NPDC049784 | reverse complement strand
GGGCCGCAGAGCATCGAGGCGCTGCGCCGCACGGAGCCGGCCCGCTTGATCAGCTTCGGCACGGGGCCGCCGTATCCGGAGGGCGTCCACGAGGTGCGGCGCTGGTGTGGACTGCTGGAATGGCACGGCATCCCCGCCGACCCCGCGGACCTGACGCTCGGCATCTCCGACCGTATGGGGCCCACGATCGTGCATCCTGGCGCCGCCTATCCCGCGCGGCGCTGGCCGCCCGAGCGGTTCGCCGAGGTGGCGGCGGCGCTCGACGACGTGGTCGTCACGGGGAACTCCGACGAGGTGCCGCTGGCCAGGAGGGTCGCCGAGCTGGCGGGGCTTCCTCCGGAGCGGATGCTGGCCGGGCGCACCGAGCTGGCGGACCTGATCGACCTGGTGAGCAGGGCGCGGCTGGTGGTCTGCGGGGACACCGGCGTCGCGCACCTGGCGACGGCGTTCTGCGTGCCGTCGGTGGTGCTGTTCGGACCGGTGTCTCCCGCTCTGTGGGGGCCGCCGCCCGGCTGGCGCCACGTGGCGCTGTGGGCGGGCAGGAACGGGGATCCGCACGGGCAGCGACCCGACCCCGGCCTGCTGAAGATCGAGGTTTCCGAAGTAGTCGACGCTGTCTTGGAGGTCACGTCATGAGGGCTCTGGTCACCGGGGGCGCCGGGTTCCTTGGTTCCTACCTGTGCGAGCGGCTGCTGGAGGAGGGCGCGGAGGTCGTCTGCATGGACAGCTTCCTCACCGGCGGCCCGCGCAACGTCGAGCACCTGATCGACCGGCCCGAGTTCCGGATCATCGAGTGCGACCTGACCGGGTACGTGCACGTACCGGACCGGCTGGATCTCGTGCTGCACTTCGCCTCGGCCGCCTCGCCGGCCGACTACCTGCGCTACCCGATCGAGACCCTCCGGGTCGGCAGCGTCGGCACGTTGCACGCGCTGGGCCTGGCCAGGGAGAAGGGCGCCAGGTTCATCCTGGCCTCGACCAGCGAGGTGTACGGCGACCCGCTCGAGCATCCGCAGCGCGAGACGTACTGGGGCAACGTCAACCCGGTCGGCCCGCGCAGCGTCTACGACGAGGCCAAGCGCTTCGCCGAGTCCCTGACCACCGCCTACCGGCACTCGCGCGGCACCGACACCGGGATCGTGCGCATCTTCAACACCTACGGGCCGCGCATGCGCCCGTTCGACGGCCGGGCGATCCCGACCTTCATCAGGCAGGCGCTGACCGGCGGGCCCATCACGATCACCGGCGACGGCTCGCAGACGCGCTCCATCTGCTACGTGGACGACACCGTGTCCGGGATCCTGGCCATGGCCCGCAGCGACTTCACCGGGCCCGTCAACATCGGCAACCCGGCCGAGCTCACCATGCTGGAACTGGCCACGATGATCCGGGACCTGGCCGGGTCGTCGTCGGAGATCGAGTTCATCGACCGCCCTGCCGACGATCCCCGGGTCCGCCGCCCCGACACGACGCTGGCGGCCGAGCGGCTCGGCTGGCAGGCGCAGGTGACGGCGGCCGAGGGGCTGCGCCGCACCATCGAGTGGTTCTCGGCCGAGCTGGCCGCCGTCGAGCGGCTCGAGCAGCTCCACGTCTGAGCATGCCGCGGACGCGTCCTGCCCGAGGTGCGCCACAGTGCGTTCTACGCGACGTCGCGATCGTCCCGGTGCGCGACTGCCTCGCTCAGCGCTCGTTACCGGCGCGCAGCCAGGCGAGGTAGTCGGCGACCGCCCGCTCGGTGTCGTACGCGGGCTCGTACCCGGTGTCCTCGCGCAGCCGGGTGGTGTCGAGCCAGACGCCGGGCGTCGCGGGGTCGCGGCCCTCGGGGAGGCCGGCGCGGGCATCAGGGACCAGCTTCCTGATCGCCGCGACGACCTCACCGTTGGTCGTCAACCTCCCTGAGGCCACGTTGTACGTGCGATGCGCCAGCCGATCCGCGAGCTGGAGCAGCGCGATCGCGCGCCCGCAGTCCTTCGCGTAACACAGGTCGATGCCGTCGCCCAGGTGTGTGCCGGTGTGCAACGTGGACAGGTCGGGGTCGGTGCCGCGGGCGGCGGCGTGCACGAGCTGGGGCGCGGCGAAGAACGGCGACCGCGGGTTGCCGAGCGGCCCCCAGATGGCGGCGATGCGGTAGCCGACCACGTCGAGGCCCATGGTTCCCGCGAGGTAGTCGGTGAGCAGCTCGCCGATCTTCTTGAACGCCGGGATCGGGTGGCCGGCCGTCATCGGCAGCGGCACGTCCTCCTTGAGCGCGCCCTCGCCGGGCACGCCGCCGTACACGCCGATCGTGCTGGCCACGCCGACCCGGGCCACCTGCCACTCGCTCGCGGCGCGGAACACGTTCAGGAGGCTGCGCACCGCCTTCTCCGCGCCCTCGATCGGCTCGTACGCGCCGGGCGGCCACGGGACGGAGCCGGCGAGGTGCACGATGCCGGTGATCTCGTGGCGCTTGCCGATCTCCAGGAGTGAGGACTCGTCGGTGAGGTCGGCCTGCTCGACGACGACAGGCTCGTCGGCGAACATCTCGGGCACCACGGCGGGCCTGCGCTGGACGAGCACGCAGGGCTCGCCCAGGTCGAGCAGGGCCCGGGTGGTGTGCGTGCCGATGAAGCCCAGCCCGCCGGTGATCAGAATCATGGTCAGCTCCACAAATCATCAGTTCTACTGATAATCAGTGTATCCCGCTAGAAGCGGTAGTGGAGAACCACGTTGCCCTTCCGCGACCAGGACGCGACGGGCGCGGACAGGCGGTTCATCAGGCGCAGGCCCAGCGGGAACTCGGCCACCTCGGGCTCTCGCGTCATCAGGATCTCCTTGACGAGCTTCAGCTTGGGGTTCCAGCGTTCGGGCTCCAGGGGGTCGTCGAGGCCGGGGAACTTGGAGACGTCCACCACGTTCTTGCCGACGGCGAAGCGTTTCTGGGCCCAGACGGCGAACGTGCTGTAGCCGTTGAAGGCGATCTCCCCGCTGGGGAAGTGGTCGATCAGGCGGTTGACCAGGGAGATCATCTCCTCCATGGACAGGAACGCGATCAACCCGTCGGCGACGATCACCGCGGGCCGGTCGGCGGGCAGGGCCTCCAGCCACGCGGGGCCGAGGACGTCGGCGGCGATGTCGTGGGGCCTGGCGCGCTCCGGCAGCAGGCGCTGCCGGGCGGTGACGACCTCGGGGAAGTCGACGTCGTGCCAGCCGGCGGTGGGTGGCGGGGCGATGCGGAGCGCACGGCTGTCCAGGCCGGCCCCGAGGTCGAGGCCGATCGCGTCGGGGTGGCGGGCGATGAACCGCCGCGCGATCTCGTCCAGCTTCTTGGCCCGGTGCGCGATGTAGATGGCGCTGCTGGAGAGGATGTGGAGCTTCGCGTAGTCGTAGCCGACCTCCCGCACGATCTCATCGGCCATCTCGTCGCCCAGGATGGGATGGGGCAGGCGGTTGTCGAGGGCCCTGCCGCACAGCGTCAGCCACAGGGTCTCCTGCAGCGGCGTGAAGACGGGAAGCGTGATTGCCATCGGTCATTCATCCCTTTTCTCTTGTGAGGCCTCCGAGGCGGCCCGTGCCGCCTTCAGCGGAGCGTCGTCCGCATACAGGCCGTGGGTGTAGAGCTCGAGCGTGGGCAGCGCCATCCGCAGCAGGACCTCGGGGCCGAAGCGGTCGTACCCGAGCGCGCGGGCCATCGGCGGCGGCATGGTCAGCATGGCCAGGCTGCTCAGCACGGTGAGCACGGCCAGCGCCCGCACGTCCGAGGACGGCCGCATCGAGCCCTCCGCCATCCCGGCACGCAGGATCGCCTCCGACTCGGCCACCATCGTGTCGACGAACCTGCCGGCGGCCGGCGTGTCCTCCTCGATCGCGCGGACCATGTACCGCACCTGGAGGTGGTACTCCTCCGGGTTGGACATGAACTCGCGCAGCAGGTCGGGCGTCCCGGCCTCGTGTGCCCGCCGGACCAGCACGCCCAGCACGTGGTCGTCGCAGACGCTCCGGAGCTTGTCCTTGCTGCCGAAGTGGTGGATCACCAGGCCGGCGCTCACCCCCGCCGTGGCGGCGATGGCCCGCAGATTCGTCTTCTGGAAGCCGTCGCGGGCGAAGTGGGCGATGGCCGCGTCGCGGATCTTGGCCTGCGCGGTCAGGTCCGAGTGGGCTGAACACATGTTTAGGATGCTAAACGTCTGTTCAATCCTTTGGCAAGCCGGAACCCGCCCCGTCGGGTGCCTTGGCGGAGGCCGGGGCGGGGCTCATGGGGCTCAGGCGGGGACGGGCTCCAGGCGCAACTCGCGGACGATCTCCTCGGCGCTGGCGTCGAGCGACGGGCCCGCATCGCCGCCGATGAACATCTCGATGTAGGCCCGATGGAAGCAGCCCGCGATCAGCAGCCGCGCGCTCGCCTCCGGGTCCACGTCAGGGCACACCCGGCCCAACTCCTGCTCGGCCGCCAGGTACGCGGCCAGCGGCGCCGTTTCGGTGTGCGGCCCCAGACCCGTGTCCCGGATGGCCTCGCGGAAGCGGACCGTCACGGTGGGCGAGGTGAAAGCGGGCAGCGCCGCGCTCTGTACGTCGATGTAGTACTCGATACCTGCTCGGGCAACGGGGAGGAGATTGTCCGCCACGCACCCTTTCCCGATGCGATGAGAAAGATCGTGGAGAATGCTCAGCCAGAGCGGGAGCCGGTCCTGCAGCAGCGCGAGGAAGTGGTCCACGGAGCCGCCGGTACGGTCCTCCCGGAGGGAGACGGCCATCTCGAGGACGCGGCGCCTGGTGTCCTGACTTCTTTGGTACGGGTCTACGTGGGAAGTCGCCATGGCGTGCCTAACGTGCGCGGTGAGTTGGATAGGCATCACGGTGCGAAGCCGAGGTTTCAGGACTTATCGGTCGTGAATCGGGGGTCCCAACTTGGGGCGAAACTTGTAGGCCCGATTATTACTCGAAATCCCGAAAAAATGGCGGATTTTATCTCTGAGCGTTAGCTGTCAGTGTCCCGGTCCCTGCGCCTCAGGTAGCGCTCGAACTCGGCCGCGATCGCGTCGCCGCTGGCCTCGGGCAGCTCGGCGGCGTCCTTGCGCTCCTCCAGCTCCTTGACGTACTCGGCCACCTCGCTGTCCTGGGAGGCGAGCTCGTCGACGCCGCGCTCCCACGCGCGGGCCTCCTCGTCGAGGTCGCCCAGGGGCATCGGGATCTCCAGCAGGTCCTCCATGCGGCGCAGCAGCGCGAGCGTCGCCTTGGGGTTGGGCGGCTGGGCCACGTAGTGCGGCACCGACGCCCACAGCGAGATGGCGTCGAGCCCCGCCTCGCCGAACGCGTGCTGCAGCACCCCGACGATCCCCGTCGGGCCCTCATAGCGGCTCAGCTCGAGGTTCGTCGAGCGTGCGAGCGCCATGTCCGTCGCACCCCCGAGGATGGGCACCGGCCGGGTGTGCGGCGAGTCGTTGAGCAGCGCGCCCAGCATCACGGCCAGCTCGACGCCCAGCTCGCGGCAGATCTCGATGATGTCGGCGCAGAACGAGCGCCAGCGCATGTTGGGCTCGATGCCGCGCAGCAGCACGACGTCGCGCTCCAGGCCCGGCGGGCGGGCGCGCAGCAGCCGCGTCGTCGGCCACACGATCGACCGCGTCAGCCCGTCGCCCATCTCCACCACGGGCCGGGTCACCTGGAAGTCGTAGTAGTCGTCGGGGTCGAGCGCGATCAGCGGCTCGGCCTTCCAAGCCGACTCGAGATGGGCGATCACACCGCTTGAAGCCTCGCCCGCGTCATTCCACCCCTCGAACGCGGCTATGAGCACCGGGTCAACGAGCTCAGGGAGCCCTTCGAGCTCTATCACGTGTCGCCTCCTCTCTTCATCGTCTCGCTAAGCCTATGCGGTCGGGGGCGGTCAGCGTCACCGATCTCCATGCGAACCCGGGCCTCGTCTTTCCGGCGCACGCGTGAACGGCGCCTTCTCGTGACCGGCTTCGTCCCCCGGCGAAGGCCGCGGCACACACGGGACAGGCGAGCCGCGTACACGTGCCCTCGCGCCTTCCTCCGGTGCGCTGTGCGGCCGCCTGTACTTTCCTCGCGCGCGTGCGCGCGCGAGCCTCATCAAGAGAGGGGAGTCCCAGAGGGCGGGTCAGCGGCCGCCGTCCGTGGTGTGGACGATCAGCACGTCGCAGGCGGCGCGGTGGGAGACGGCGGACGGCACGGACCCGAGCAGCCGCCCCGCCAGGCTGTTGAGCCCGCGGTTGCCCACCACGAGCAGGTCGGCGCGGTGCCCGGCGGCCAGCGAGACGAGCACGTCCACGGCGTCCCCCTGCTCGGCCGCCAGCACGACGTCCGAGGCGCCCGCCGCCACGGCATGCCGGCGCGCCGCACGCAGGGCGTCGTCCGCGGGGGTGGAGCCGCTCACCTTGTACGCGAGGTCGCCCAGCCGGTCGGCGGCCGCGGCGCGCTCGCTCTCCCGCATGGGCAGATACGCGCAGGCCAGTACGAGGGTGGCGCCGGTCGCCGCGGCCAGGGACGCCGCCGCGGAGACGGCGCGGAAGGAGGAGGCCGAGCCGTCGGTGCCGACGATGACGGTGCGGTAGGCCATGGGAGCCTCCAATTGGACGCGATGTCAATTGACGGTCAGTACGATAGCGCCCCGTGTCCGCGTGAACGCCCTCCGGGGTCCCCCCGGAACGTCCGCCGTGCGGTCCCGGAACGTCCCGCCGTGCGGTCCCGGAACGTCCGCCGTGCGGTCCCGGAATGCCCGTGACCGGGCGGAACCGCCGCATCCGATCCACGGGCGCCGGCAACCCGGTAGTGTCGCGTACAGGGGCCGTGCGCGAACGGGTGTGCGAGCCACGCGCGAGTGGCGCTCGAGGCGCACCCGATAAGCTCTACCCCATGAGCATCTCCTCGTCCTTCCGGGAAGTGTTGTCCCAGCGTGTCATCGTGGCCGACGGCGCGATGGGAACGATGCTCCAAGCCCAGGACCCGACGCTCGACGACTTCCACGGTCACGAGGGCTGCAACGAGGTGCTCAACGTCACCAGGCCCGACATCGTGCGCGGCGTCCACGACGCCTACTTCGCCGTCGGCGTCGACTGCGTGGAGACCAACACGTTCGGCGCCAACCTCGCCGCGCTCGGCGAGTACGACATCTCCGACCGCGTCTTCGAATACTCCGAGGCCGGCGCCAGGATCGCCCGCGAGGCCGCCGACCACTGGTCCACGCCCGACCAGCCGCGCTTCGTCCTCGGCTCCATGGGCCCCGGCACCAAGCTCCCCACGCTCGGCCACCTGCCGTACGCGAACCTGCGCGACGCCTACCGCGACAACGCGGCGGGCCTGATCGCGGGCGGCGCCGACGCGCTGATCATCGAGACCTGCCAGGACCTGCTCCAGGTCAAGGCCGCCGTCATCGGCGCCAAGCGGGCCATCGAAGACTCCGGGCGCGACATCCCGATCATCGCGCAGGTGACCATCGAGACCAACGGCGCCATGCTCCTCGGCTCCGAGATCGGCGCCGCGCTGACCGCGATCGAGCCGCTCGGCGTCGACATCGTGGGCCTCAACTGCGCGACCGGCCCGGCCGAGATGAGCGAGCACCTGCGCTACCTCGCCCGCCACTCGCGGCTCAAGCTGTCCTGCATGCCCAACGCCGGCCTGCCGGTGCTGACGGCCGACGGCGCGTACTATCCGCTGTCCGCGCAGGAGCTGGCCGACGCGCACGGCACGTTCACCCGCGACTACGGCCTGTCGCTGGTCGGCGGCTGCTGCGGCACCACGCCCGAGCACCTGCGCCAGGTCGTCGAGCGGGTCCGCGGCAAGCAGGTCACGCCGCGCCGCCCGCATCCCGAGCCGGGCGCCTCCTCGCTCTACCAGACGGTGCCGTTCCGGCAGGACACCTCCTACCTGGCCATCGGCGAGCGCTGCAACACCAACGGCTCCAAGGCCTTCCGCGAGGCCATGCTGGAGGGCCGCTGGGACGACTGCGTCGAGACGGCCCGTGAGCAGGCCCGCGACGGCGCCCACCTGCTCGACCTGTGCGTCGACTACGTCGGCCGCGACGGTGTGGCCGACATGAAGGAGCTGGCGTTCCGGTTCGCCACCGCGTCCACGCTGCCGATCATGCTCGACTCGACCGAGCCCGCGGTGCTGCAGGCCGGGCTGGAGATGCTCGGCGGCCGCGCCGCGGTCAACTCCGTCAACTACGAGGACGGCGACGGCCCCGACTCGCGCTTCCAGAAGATCATGCGGCTCGTGAGCGAGCACGGCTCGGCCGTCGTCGCGCTGACCATCGACGAGGAGGGCCAGGCCCGCACCGCCGACTGGAAGGTACGCGTGGCCACCCGCCTCATCGAGGACCTGACCGCCAACTGGGGCATGCGGGTCGAGGACATCATCGTCGACTGCCTGACCTTCCCCATCGCCACCGGCCAGGAGGAGACCAGGCGCGACGGCCTGGAGACCATCGAGGCCATCCGCGAGCTCAAGCGCCGCTACCCGGGCGTGCAGACCACGCTGGGCCTGTCCAACATCAGCTTCGGCCTCAACCCGGCCGCCCGCATGGTGCTCAACTCGGTGTTCCTCAACGAGTGCGTCAACGCCGGGCTCGACTCCGCCATCGTCCACGCCTCCAAGATCCTGCCGATGGCCCGCATCCCCGACGAGCAGCGCCAGGTCGCGCTCGACATGGTCTACGACCGGCGCCGCGAGGGCTACGACCCGCTGCAGCGGTTCATGGAGCTGTTCGAGGGCGTCTCTGCGGCCGCCATGCGCGCGGGCAAGGCCGAGGAGCTGGCCGCGCTGCCGCTGTGGGAGCGGCTCAAGCGGCGCATCATCGACGGCGAGCGCAAGGGCCTGGAGGCCGACCTCGACACCGGGCTGGACCAGCGTCCGGCCCTGGAGATCATCAACGACGTGCTGCTCGACGGCATGAAGACCGTGGGCGAGCTGTTCGGGTCGGGGCAGATGCAGCTGCCGTTCGTGCTGCAGTCGGCCGAGGTGATGAAGGCCGCCGTCGCCCACCTCGAGCCCCACATGGACCGCGTCGAGGGCGAGACGAAGGGCCGCATCGTGCTGGCCACCGTCAAGGGCGACGTGCACGACATCGGCAAGAACCTCGTCGACATCATCCTGTCCAACAACGGCTACCAGGTGGTCAACCTCGGCATCAAGCAGCCGGTCTCGGCCATCCTGGAGGCCGCCGACGAGCAGAAGGCCGACGTCATCGGCATGTCGGGGCTGCTGGTGAAGTCGACGGTCATCATGAAGGAGAACCTGGAGGAGATGAACTCCAGGGGCCTGTCGGAGAAATACCCCGTGCTGCTCGGCGGGGCCGCGCTGACCCGCGCCTACGTGGAGCAGGATCTGGCCGAGCTGTTCGCGGGCGAGGTGCGCTACGCGCGCGACGCGTTCGAGGGGCTGCGGCTGATGGACTCGTTCATGGCCGTCAAGCGCGGCGTCGCGGGCGCGACGCTGCCGCCGCTGCGCGAGCGGCGCGTCAAGACCGGCGCGGTGCTGCAGCGCACCCCCGTCGAGGAGCTGCCCGCACGCTCCGACGTGGCCGCCGACAACCCCTTGCCCCAGGTGCCCTTCTCCGGCGACCGCGTGGTCAAGGGCATCTCGCTGGCCGAATACTCGGCCTTCCTCGACGAGCGGGCCCTGTTCCTCGGCCAGTGGGGACTCAAGCCCACCAGGGGCGGCTCCGGGCCCGACTACGACGAGCTGGTCGAGACCGAGGGGCGGCCGCGGCTGCGCATGTGGCTCGACCGCATCCAGACCGAGGGCCTGCTGGAGGCGGCCGTCGTCTACGGCCACTTCCCGTGTGTCTCCGAGGGCGACTCGCTGATCATCCTCGACGACAACGGCGGTGAGCGCACCCGCTTCACGTTCCCGCGCCAGCGCCGCGACCGCCACCTGTGCCTGTCCGACTTCTTCCGCGCCAAGGACTCCGGCGAGGTCGACGTGGTCGGCTTCCAGGTGGTCACCATGGGGTCGAAGATCGCCGAGGCCACGGCCGAGCTGTTCGCCAAGGACGCCTATCGCGACTATCTCGAGCTGCACGGCCTGTCGGTGCAGCTCACCGAGGCGCTGGCCGAATACTGGCACGCCAGGATGCGCTCGGAGTGGGGGATCGGCGGCGAGGAGTCGCTCGACGACATGCTCAAGGTCAACATCCAGGGCTGCCGCTACTCGTTCGGCTATCCCGCCTGCCCCAACCTCGAGGACCAGAAGCAGCTGTTCGAGCTGCTCGCCCCCGAGCGCATCGGGGTGACGCTGTCGGAGGAGTTCCAGCTCCACCCCGAGCAGGCCACATCGGCGCTGGTCGCCCACCATCCCGAGGCGAAATACTTCAACGTCTGACCCGTGGCCGGTCGCCCGCCGTTCCTCGGCGGGCGGGGAGAACGGCGGGTGCCCGGCGCCAAGGCGGCCCGCCGTTCGCCGGCAGCGGGGGAGAGAGGCGGGCGTCCGGCGCCAAGGCGGCCCGCCATTCACTACTGATCGGGGGCAGGTTGTGGAAGCGGTCTTCTTCGACATGGACGGACTGCTGGTCGACAGCGAACGCGTCTGGCTGGAGATCGAGACCGACGTGATGGCCAGGCTCGGCGCCCAGTGGACGCCCGCGCACCAGGCCCACCTGGTGGGCGGGTCGATGGAGCGCACGGTCGACTACATGCTGGCCGTGTCGGGGTCCGACGTGCCCGCCGAGACCGTACGGGAGTGGATGACCGGCGGGATGGTGCGGCGGCTGTCGGCGGGCGTCCACGTCATGCCCGGGGCCTCCGAGCTGCTCGACGCGCTGCGGGCCGAGAACGTGCCGGTGGGGCTGGTCACCTCGTCGCTGAAGGAGATCGCGGACGCGGTGCTCAAAGGCGTGGGGCGTGACCGGTTCGACGTGGTGGTCACGGCCGACGACGTGGTGCGCACCAAGCCCGACCCGGAGCCGTACCTGACGGCCGCGCGGCTGCTGGGGGTGGAGCCGGTGCGGTGCGTGGTGCTGGAGGACTCACCCAACGGCGTCGCGGCCGCCACGGCCGCGGGCTGTGCGGTGGTGGCGGTCCCGAGCCTGCTGGCCATCGACCCCGCGCCCGGCCGCCTGGTGGTCCCGTCACTGGAGCTTCTCGGCGTCGCCGACCTACGCACCCTCATCACGGTCTGAGCCCCCGCCGGCCACGGTCCCGGCGAAGCGGACCCACCCGCCGCTCTCGCCTGCCGTTCGCCGGCCCACCATCGCGACCGTCCCGCGTGTGCTGGTCGCCGGCCCGCCACCGTGCCCGCTCCGGCGTGGTGGACGCCCGCCCCGCCGTCTGCGCTCGCCTGGCGCGCACCCGGCCGCCCAACGCGCCGTCCGTCGGCCGCGGCACACGAGCGCCGCCGGAGGAAGTACGCGTCCCGGAGCCGCGGTGGGCCCAAGGAGCCTCCACTCCCCGCGCAGCTCGTCGCCTCTGCGCCGCGCCTCACCGCGTGGGCCGCCGCGCCGCGTCCATGCGCGCTCTCCGCGTCCGTGCCACACCCATCCGTCTCCTTGCCGCGTTCGAGCTGTAGCGGGACGCCGTACCGCCGGACGTCGGAAGCGGACGGAGGCAAGTCGCGCGGCTGCGCACGGGACCGGTCCTCGGGGTGCGGGCGGGCCGGGCGGTGATCACGACCCCTAGGGGGCAAGTGGTCCTCGCGGAGGAGGGGCGGGCGGCGTTTCGCGTGCCAGGATGGAGATGTAGTCGATACGAGGGGCGGCGTGATGTTCGAACAGATCGCGTGGTTGCCGCTGTGCGCAGGAGTGACCGCGGTGGGCCTGGTGCTCAGCTTCCTGGCCTTCAGGCGCAGGGGAGCGGCCGCCGGCATGCGGATGGCCGCGTGGGCGTTGCTGCCGGTGGCGGCCTACCTGACGGGCGCGCTGCAGGCGCTGTGGACCATCGGCGCGACCGCCGTCGGTTTCATCACCGGGCTGGTGCTCAACCCGCTGGTGTGGGCGGGGATCGCCGTGACGGGGCTGTCCGTGGTGCTGTTCGTGGTGTCGGGCGTCATACGCGGCAGGAAGCTTTCGACCGGACGAAAGAAGACCGCCGGCGAGGCCCCCGAAATTCCGCCTTCAGCGAACAAAACGGGCACAAAACCCCAGCGGCCGGCCGTCGCCGCTCCGCAGAAGCCGAAGGGCGACGACGACTTCTCCGACATCGAAGAGCTGCTCAAACGCCGCGGTATCAGCTGAATGCACGGCGAAACCGGGCTCTGTCACGGTTCTGAGACGCAACCGGGACGGCTCATAGACATTCCCCTCAAGATCGATACGAATGAGTTTCGCGTCAATCACAGTTGAGCCACATAGGGCACAGAGGGACTAGTCACAGCAGCTCAGGCCATAGATTCTGCCTCCTGGGGCCGCGACACGCGGTCCACGCAAGCATGGGCGCACTACCCTGACCGGGATCGCGCCGACACGGACGACGTCGTCTGGAATCCAGGGGGCTTACTGGCATGACCGCACCGCTCGATGTTCCGGGCTCGGCCGTCGAAGCCGGACCGGAGACCGTTCTTGAGGGGGCGGAGGCTTCAGTCATCCGGGGCCGTTCCCTGGGGCAGATCGCCTGGATGCGCCTCAGGCGCGACCGCGTCGCGATGATCGGCGGCATCGTCATCCTGCTGCTCATCCTCGTCGCGATCTTCGCTCCGCTGCTGGTGTCGTGGTTCGGGCACCCGCCGGCCGAGTGGCACCGGGAGAAGCTCGACCCCTCCATCGGAGCGCCGCTGGGCACCTTCGGGGGCATCAGCAGTGACTTCCTGTTCGGCGTGGAGCCGGACTCGGGCCGCGACCTGTTCAGCCGCGTCCTGTACGGGGCCCGCATCTCGCTGCTGATCGCGTTCTTCGCGACCCTGCTGTGCGTCGTGCTCGGCACCGTCCTCGGGATGATCGCCGGCTTCTTCGGCGGCTGGGTCGACACCATCATCAGCCGGCTCATGGACATCTTCCTGGCGTTCCCGCTGCTGGTGTTCGCGCTGGCGCTGGCCGGCGTCATCCCCGACACGGCGTTCGGCCTGTCGGGCGACACGCTCAGGATCAGCCTGCTGGTGTTCATCATCGGGTTTTTCAACTGGCCCTATATCGGACGTATCATCCGAGGTCAGACGCTGTCTCTTCGAGAACGGGAGTTTGTCGACGCGTCCAGGAGCCTGGGCGCGCGCAACCACACCATTCTGTTCAAGGAGATCCTGCCCAACCTCCTGGCGCCGATCCTCGTCTACTCGACGCTGCTGATCCCCTCGAACATCCTGTTCGAGGCCGCGCTGTCCTTCCTCGGCGTGGGCGTACGTCCGCCGACTCCCACGTGGGGAGGCATGCTGTCGGACGCCGTCCACAACTACCAGGTGGCGCCCAACTTCATGATCTTCCCCGGTCTCGCGATCTTCATCACCGTGCTGGCGTTCAACCTGCTCGGTGACGGCCTCAGGGACGCCTTCGACCCCAAGGCCCGATAGCCCTCGTGAGTTTTCAGCAAGTTCTCAACTCCTAGATACAAGGGGTGTGTCAGGTCGATGAAGATAAGATCAAAGGCGTCGGCAGTGGCGATGACCGCCGCTCTCGCCGTGGTCGTCTCCGCGTGTGGCGGTGGCGGTGGCAAGAGCACCGGTGGCACCGGAAGTGACGAGAAGCCCGCCAGCCAGTACAACGCGGGCGTCACGCAGGTCGTCAACCCGTCGGAGAAGACCGGCGGCACCCTCCACATGGGCATGCCGGGCGACTTCGACTCGGTCGACCCGGGCGACCAGTACTACGGCTACGCCTGGAATTTCTCCCGCCTTTACACGCGCGCGCTGACCATGTTCAAGCCGGTGCCGGGCGAGGAAGGTCTGCAGCTGGTCGGTGACCTGGCCGAGGACCTCGGCAAGCCCAGCGACGGCGGCAAGACGTGGACGTACAAGCTGCGCAAGGGCATCAAGTTCGAGGACGGCACCCCCGTCACCTCGAAGGACGTCAAGTACGGCGTGGCCCGCTCCCTGGACAAGGACATCCTGCCCAGCGGCCCGACCTACTTCAACGACTGGCTCGACCTGCAGGGCTACACCGGCCCGTACAAGATGAAGGGCAAGCTCGACGACTTCAAGGCCATCGAGACGCCTGACGACTCCACCATCGTCTTCCACCTGAAGAAGGCCTACGGCGGTTTCGACTACTTCGCCATGCTCCCGCAGACGGCTCCCGTGCCCGAAGCCAAGGACACCGGCTCGAAGTACAAGGAGCACCCGGTCTCGACCGGCCCCTACATGTTCAAGGCGCACGAGCTCACCAAGCGCATCGAGCTCGTCAAGAACCCCAACTGGGACCCGGCCACCGACCCCAACCGCAAGCAGCTCAACGACTCCATCGAGGTGCTGCTCGGCCAGAACGAGGACGACCTCGACCAGCGACTGCTGTCCGGCAAGATCGACGTCAAGATCAACAGCACCGGTGTCGCGGCCAACGCCCGCAAGACGGTCCTGACCGACCCCAAGGTCAAGCAGTACGCCGACTCGGCCCCGATCGACCGGACCTGGTTCACCAACATCAACGGTGACGTCAAGCCGTTCGACAACATCCACTGCCGCAAGGCCGTGATGTACGCGGCCGACCGCTCCGCGCTCCAGGGCGCCTACGGCGGCCCCGACGCCGGCGGCGACATCGCGCTGAGCCTCATGCCGTCGAAGATGACCGGCTACCAGAAGATCGACCCGTACGGCGTCGAGGCCAACCCGACCGGCGACGTCGCGAAGGCTCAGGAGGAGCTGAAGGCCTGTGGCCAGCCCAACGGCTTCAGCACCACCATCTCCTACCGCAACGAGCGCGCCGCCGAGAAGCTGACCGCCGAGTCGCTGCAGCAGTCGCTCGGCCGCGTCGGCATCAAGCTGGAGATCAAGGGCTACCCGCAGGGCGACTACTTCAAGCTGTACGCCGGCAAGCCCGACTTCGCCAAGAAGAACAACCTCGGCCTCATGGTCTACGGCTGGGGCGCCGACTACCCCGAGGGCTTCGGCTTCTTCCAGCAGATCGTCGACAGCCGCGTCATCCGCGACGCCGGCAACACCAACCTGAGCGTGAAGGAACCGAAGATCGACGCGCTCATCGACCAGGCGGCCGCGGAGACCGACGCCGCCAAGCGCAACGCCATCTGGGCCGAGGTCGACAAGCAGGTCATGGACTCGGCGTTCATCCTGCCCTACGTCTGGGCGCACGGCCTGTTCTACCGGCCGCCGACGCTGAAGAACGTCTTCGTCAGCCAGAACTGGGGCATGTACGAGTACCTCACGCTGGGCACTCAGTAACAGGTCAGGTGACCCCGCCGGACACGTACGTCGAAAGCAGGTGAAGGCTCCGGCGGCCGGGCTCACGAGGCCCGGCCGCCACGGCCGAGATCAGTGTTCACATACATTCTCAGACGGTTGATAGCGGCCGTCATGCTGCTCTTCGTGGTGAGCATCGCGACGTTCGCCATCTTCTTCCTCGTGCCTCGGCTCGCTGGGATGTCCGCTGACAACCTCGCCTCCCGGTACGTGGGCAAGGCCGCCAACGACCAGGTCATCCACGAGACGGCGGTCCGGCTGGGGTTCTACGACCCGCTTGTCGTCCAGTACGGGCGGTTCGTGAAGGGCATCTTCGTCGGCGTGGAGCGCAACTACGGCCCCGGGGTCGAGCTGTGCCCGGCGCCCTGCCTCGGCTACTCGTACGTCACGCAGAACCCGGTCCTCCCCGACCTGCTCGACCGCATACCGATCACGCTGTCGCTGGCGCTCGGCGCGGCCGTGATCTGGGTGGTCTTCGGCGTGGCCACCGGCGTGGTGTCCGCGCTGCGGCGCGGCAGCTTCTTCGACCGCCTCTCCATGGGCGTCGCCCTGGCCGGCGTGTCTCTGCCGATCTTCTTCACCGGCATCGTGTCGCTGGCCATCTTCCGCGACCAGCTCGGCCTCGTCGGCGACGTCGCCGACTGGGTCCCGTTCAGCGAGGACCCGCTCACCTGGGCCAACAACCTGATGCTGCCCTGGATCACGCTCGCCTTCCTGTACGCCGCCGGCTATGCCCGGCTCACCAGGGCGGGCATGCTCGAGACCATGGGCGAGGACTACATCCGAACAGCCAGGGCCAAGGGCCTCCGCGAGCGGGCCGTGGTGCTCAAACATGGGCTGAGAGCCACGCTCACCCCGGTGCTGACCATGTTCGGCCTGGACCTGGGCCTGTTGCTCGGCGGCGCGGTGCTGACCGAGAGCACGTTCTCGTTGCCCGGCATCGGCAAGTACGCCAGAGACGCCATCGAGCGCAACGACCTACCCCAGGTGATGGGCGTCACCCTGGTCGCGGCGGCCTTCATCATCCTGGCCAACTTGATCGTCGACCTGCTCTACGCGGTCGTGGACCCGAGGGTGAGGCTGACGTGAGTTCGTTTCTCGAGGTCAAAGACCTCAAGATCCACTTTCCGACCGACGACGGGCTGGTCAAGTCCGTCGACGGGCTGACGTTCAGCCTCGAGCGGGGCAAGACGCTCGGCATCGTCGGCGAGTCAGGCTCCGGCAAGTCGGTCACCAGCCTCGGCATCCTCGGCCTGCACAAGGGCAAGGGCGCCAACATCTCCGGGGAGATCTGGCTCGACGGCGAGGAGCTCGTCGGCGCCTCCCAGGAGCACGTGCGCGGGCTGCGCGGCAAGAAGATGTCGATGATCTTCCAGGACCCGCTGTCGTCGATGCACCCCTTCTACACGGTCGGCGACCAGATCATCGAGGCGTACCGCATCCACCACAAGGTCTCCAAGGCCGTGGCCAAGAAGCACGCCATCGACATGCTCGGCCGGGTCGGCATCCCCGAGCCGCAGCGCCGCGTCGACTCCTACCCGCACGAGTTCTCCGGCGGCATGCGCCAGCGCGCCATGATCGCCATGGCGCTGTCGTGCGACCCCGAACTGCTCATCGCCGACGAGCCGACCACCGCGCTCGACGTGACCGTCCAGGCCCAGATCCTCGACCTCATGGTCGACCTGCAGCGCGAGTTCAACTCCGCGCTGATCATCATCACCCACGACCTGGGCGTGGTCGCCGAGCTGTCCGACGACATCCTGGTCATGTACGCGGGCAAGTGCATCGAGTACGGCAGCGCCGACGACATCTTCTACCGTCCCGAGCACCCCTACACATGGGGTCTACTGGGATCGATGCCCCGGCTCGACCGGGAGCCCACCGAGCGGCTGCTGCCGATCAAGGGCTCCCCGCCGTCCCTGATCAACGTGCCTCCGGGCTGTGCCTTCTCACCCCGTTGCCCGTACGCCGAGCGCACCGGAGGCAAGGCCAAGACCGAGGTGCCCGGCCTGCTCGAGACCGAGGGCGGCCACCTGGTGCGCTGCCACATGGACAGGACGGAGCGGCGGGAGCTGTGGGAGAACGAGATCAAGCCACTGCTGGAGACCCAGTGACCGAGCCCATCAAGAGTCCCGCGAGCGGCGAGCCGCTGCTTTCCGTGCAGAACATGGAGAAGCACTTCCCCGTCACCAAGGGCCTGCTCAAGCGGCAGGTCGGCGCCGTCAAGGCCGTCGACGGGATCAGCTTCGACGTGTTCAAGGGCGAGACGCTCGGCCTGGTGGGGGAGTCCGGCTGCGGCAAGTCCACCACCGGCCGCCTGGTCACCCGGCTCCTCGAGCCCACCGCCGGCAAGGTGGTCTTCGAGGGGCGGGACATCACGCACATGGGGCAGGGCAAGCTGAGGCCGCTCCGCCGCGACATGCAGATGATCTTCCAGGACCCGTACTCGTCGCTCAATCCGCGCCACACGGTCGGCACCATCGTCGGCGCGCCGTTCCGCATCCAGGGCGTGCAGACCGAGCACGGCATCAAGCGGGCCGTCCAGGACATCCTCGCCCTGGTCGGGCTCAACCCCGAGCACTACAACCGCTACCCGCACGAGTTCTCCGGCGGCCAGCGGCAGCGCATCGGCATCGCCCGCACGCTCGCGCTCAAGCCCAAGCTGATCATCGCCGACGAGCCGGTCTCCGCGCTCGACGTGTCCATCCAGGCCCAGGTCGTCAACCTGCTCGAGGACCTGCAGAACGAGCTGGACCTCACCTACGTCGTGATCGCCCACGACCTGTCGGTGGTGCGGCACATCAGCGACCGTGTGGCCGTCATGTACCTCGGCAAGATCGTGGAGATCGCCGACCGCAAGCGGCTCTACAACTCGCCGATGCACCCGTACACCAACGCCCTGCTGTCGGCCGTGCCCGTGCCCGACCCGAAGGCGCGCAAGGAACGTGAGCGCATCCGGCTGACGGGCGACGTACCCAGCCCGCTCAACCCGCCGCCGGCGTGCCGCTTCCACACGCGGTGCTGGAAGGCGCAGGAGATCTGCAAGAAGGTTGAGCCGCCGTTGGAGGAGCTGGCCAGCGGACACCGCGTCGCCTGCCACTTCCCGGAGAACGTCTCGGAAGCCGCCGCCAAGGCCTCCTGACCCCGGCCCCGGGCCCGCCACTGTCCGGGCCCGCCTCGCGCCGGCCGCGGTGCGGGCCTTGATCGGGCCGTGTGGGGGCCGTGGCCCGCGCTCAGGCCACTGAGCACGCAGCGCCAGGCCCCCCGCTCAGGTCACTGAGCACCCAGCGCGGCGCCTCGGATCAGGAATAGGTGCCCGGGGTGATCAGCCCGGTCTCGTACGCCAGCACCACGGCCTGCACGCGATCCCGCAGCCCCAGCTTGGTCAGCACGTTCCCGACGTGCGTCTTGACCGTCGTCTCACTCACCACGAGCTTGGCCGCGATCTCCGCGTTGGACATGCCCTTGGCGATCAGCCGCAGCACCTCCAGCTCCCGCTCGGTCAGCCGGTCGAGCCGCGCCGGAGCGGGCTGTTCGTACGCCGACGGAAGCCGCGTGGCGAACCTGTCGAGCAGCCGCCGCGTCACGCTCGGCGCGACGATCGCGTCCCCGGCTGCCACCACCCGGATCGCCTGCACCAGCTCGTCCGGCGGCACGTCCTTCAGCAGGAACCCGGACGCCCCCGAGCGCAGCGCCTCCACGATGTACTCGTCCAGGTCGAACGTCGTCAGCACCAGCACCTTGGGCACATGCGCCGTGGGCGCCGCCTCCCGCACGATCCTGCGGGTCGCCTCGATGCCGTCGACCCCGGGCATGCGGATGTCCATCAGGACCACGTCGGGCAGCAGCGCGCGCGTCTGCTCCATCGCGTCCTTGCCGTCGCCGGCCTGGCCCACCACCGTGATGTCGGGCTCGGCCTCCAGAATCAGGCGAAATCCCGTACGCAGCAGAGGCTGGTCGTCCACCAGCAGCACTCTGATCGTCATTGGACCTTCTCCGTGAGAACTTCGGCCTTCAGGCCGGGCAGGAAACCGACTTCCGCGTTGTGGGACAGGGTCAGGCGCTGCGTCGCCAGGCGAACCGCCGTCAGGGTGCGCACGGGTGTTGTTCCCTCTGGGTCATATAGGCGTAGCCGTCGGCTCGCTGGAGCAGGCGGAGGTGCTTGTACAAGGTCTTGATGGGGCCGGTGGCGGTCTGGACGGTGTGGCTGCCGGAGGTGCGGACGGCGACTCGCCCGGTGTGGGTTCCGGCGTACTTGCCCTTTGGCACGATCGCGCGTACGAGGTCTTTCAGCCGGATGGTGAAGGGGGTGTGCCGGGCCACCACCGCCCGCCCTGCGGCGAGAAGCTTGCGGGCACGGGCGGGACGGCACGGATCAAGCGGCGTGCCGTCCGATGCCAGGACGAACACGCGGGGTGCGGTCTCACGACCGCGTGCTCCGCTTGCGGGGGTGACGCCCGCCGCGCCAGGTGATGCGCGGTGAGTCTCCCCTCGACCATGTGGGGCGCTCCGCTGCCCGAAGGCGTCCGCGTCCCGTTTCCTCCCCGCTCCGGGGTTGTCTGCTGACGCGGATTCCAGGGTCCGCCGCTGAGGAAGCACGGCGGAGTGGATCTGCTGACGTGCGTCCAACGTAGCCACCAAGGTCACCTCCTTGGGCGTGGCGGCTGGGTCTGGTCACTCCTGCCCGAGCCAGTAGGGCAGTCTCCAGCCTTCATGCCGGAGGAGCGAGTGACTGGCCGTCCTTCAACGGGAACTTCGCCCGCACTTCGAAACCGCCCCCGGGTAGGGGACCGATGCTCAGGATTCCACCATAGAGCGCGACCCGTTCGCGAATTCCCACCAGACCGTGCCCTGACCGCGAGGACAGCCCGGCCGCGCCCAGCCCGTCGTCCTCCACCCGTACGTCCAGCTCATGGGGGTCATGACGGACGGTCACCACGGCCTTCGCGCCGGGCCCTGCGTGCCGCAGGCTGTTCGTCAGTCCCTCCTGGACCAGCCGGTAGGCGGCCAGATCGACACCGGCGGGCAGCGGCCGCGGCTCCCCTTCCTCCAGCAGCCGTGTGGGCAGCCCGGCCTCGCGCATCTGCTCGACCAGACCGGGCAGGTCCTGCACGCCGGGCTGCGGGCCCAGCTCTGCTCGGGCGTCGGTACGCAGCACGCCGACGATGTTGCGCATCTCGGTCATCGCCATCCGGCCCGTGTGCTCGATAGCCGACAGCGCCTCCCGCGCCAGCTCCGGATCGGAGGCCAGCACCCGGCGCGCCGCGGCGGCCTGCACCGTCATCACGCTGACGTGGTGGGCGACCACGTCGTGCAGCTCCCGGGCGATCCGGGAGCGCTCTTCGGCCCTGGCCGCCCTCGTGTCGGCGGCGTGCGCCCGCTCCAGCCGTTCCGCCCGGTCCTTGAGCTCGTCCAGGTACGCCCGGCGCAACCGCAGGCTCCGGCCCGCGCCCCACACCGCCACCAGCACCACGGCCACCACGACGTGCTCGCTCCAGCTCGCCGCCCTGACCGGTCCCGCCAGAACGCCGAGCGCGTACGTCACCAGCGAGATCAGCAGCCCGCCCAGCGCCACCGCCAGCCCGCGGTAGGACGCCACGGTGTAGAGCAGCACCAGGCTGGCCAGCTCCGACATGCCGGTCCCGTAGCCGAGCACGGTCAGCAACGTCTCCGGGACCAGCCCCGCGCACATGGCCGCCAGCGGCCACCGCCTGCGCACCGCCACGGGAACGCACGCCAGCACCAACAGCACCCCGCCGAGCGGGTCGGGCGCCCGCATACCGTCGACCGGCAGGCCCTCTGACTGCAGCCGCTCGGGGCTGTAGAGCACGAACAGCGCCACCGACGCCGCGGCCACCACCCCGGCGAACACCGAGTCGTGGAGCGTGGTCCGGTCTATGCGCACCGCTTTACTGTAGGGCCAGGTGAGAGCCCGTAACCTCCTCCCTCGGGAGGATTACCACCCATTCGCCACCGCCCTCGCCGGCCGACCGGCTTGCGCTGCGCGTCCTGCCCGCGTCCGTGCACAGGGCGCGGTCGCTGAGGGCCGCAGGAATGCCCTCCCTGTCTCAGAGGCGGCCAGCCCGAGGTACGTCGCGCGCCCGCCGATAGCTGCACCAAGTGACGGCCCCGGCGGAAGGGATAGGTTGGGCCTGGTCCGTCATCCCGTCTCCGCGCCCGGTCTGCGGCTCGGCCGGGTGGGCAGCGTGCCGGTCTCGCCGCTGACCGCGACGTCGTCGTACGGGGCAAGGACGGGTTCGCCGGAGGACCTCAGGCGTGGGTCACAGTTCGTCGGTGGCCGAGCGGCGCTGGCTGCGCACCGTGTCGCCGGGCTGGCGGTCGGGGACCGGGGGTGGGGTGCCGCCGAACTCCGGGCACAGCGCCTGGTGGTCGCACCAGTCGCACAGCCGGCTCCGGCGCGCCCGCCACTCGCCCGACTCCAGGGCACGCTCGATCGCCGCCCACAACGCCATCACCTTGCGCTCGGTGGCCAGCAGGTCGGCCTCGTCCGGGGCGTACCGCAGCACCTCGCCCTGCCCGCCCAGATAGACCAGCTGCAGCAGCCGGGGCACCTGGCCGCGCAGCCGCCACAGCACCAGCGCGTAGAACTTCATCTGGAACAGCGCCTTGGCCTCGAAGTCGGGCCCCGGCGCGCTGCCCGTCTTGTAGTCGACCACCCGGACCTCGCCGGTCTGGGCCACGTCGAGCCGGTCGACGTAGCCTCGCAGCATCAGCCCACCGTCGAGGACCGCCTCGACGTAGAGCTCACGCTCGGCGGGCTCCAGCCGCGTCGGGTCCTCCAGCGTGAAGTAGCGCTCCAGCATGCCGCGCGCCTGCGTCAGCCACTCGGCCTGCTCGGCCTCGTCGGCGAACATCTGCGCGTACTGGGAGTCCTCGGCCAGCAGCCGCTGCCACTGTGGCTCTAACAGCTCCAGCGCCGCCTGGACCGAACGCCGCGGCGCCGGGAGGTCGTAGAGGCGCTCCAGGACCGCGTGCACCACCGTGCCCCGCACCGCCGCCTGCGACGGCTTCTCAGGGAGCTGATCGATCACCCGGAAGCGGTAGAGCAGCGGACATGTCATGAAGTCGCCTGCCCGGGACGGGGAGAGAGCTCCGATGATCACCGGTTCGGTCAACGTCATGCACCGCACTCTAGGTCAAGACCACGACAGAATGACGCCCGCGAAACGATGATCACTCGATCCGGCGCGTAGCATCAAGGCAGCAACAGCACGTAATGGACGTTCAAGGAGTGCGGTGAGCGAGCAGAGCCCGCGGCAGGAGTTCTCCGGTCTTCGGATGGGGAAGCCGTTCGGCATTCCGGTGTACGTCTCGTGGTCGTGGTTCATCGTCGCGGTGTTCATCACGGTCATGTTCGGGCCGCGCTTCCGCCAGATGCTGCCCGAGCTCGGAAGCACCGCCGCGTACGCGGTGGCGCTGGTGTTCGCGGTGCTCCTGTACGTGTCGGTGCTGCTGCACGAGCTGGCCCACAGCGTGCTCGCCAAGTGGTACGGCCTGCCGGTGCGCAGGATCACCCTCTACCTGCTCGGCGGCGTCTCGGAGATCGAGAAGGAGCCGCCGACGCCGGGCAAGGAGTTCATGGTCGCCGCCGCCGGGCCGGCCCTCTCGCTCGGCCTGGCGGGGCTCGGTCTGGCCGCCGACGTCTACCTGGTCAACGGTGGCGGCATCCTCGAGGTGCTGGTGTGGCAGCTGTGGTTCGCCAACCTCATCGTCGGCGTGTTCAACCTGCTGCCCGGGCTGCCGCTGGACGGCGGCAGGATGCTGCGCGCCGGGGTGTGGAAGCTCACCAGGAGCCCCGGCTCCGGCACCGTGGTCGCCGCCTGGGGCGGGCGCGTGCTGGCCGTGCTGCTCGTGGTGTTCCCGATCGCGACCGCCCTGCGGGGCGGTCAGGAGCTCGATCTCACGGACCTGCTCTGGCCGTTCGTGCTGGCCTCCTTCATCTGGCTCGGCGCCTCCCAGTCGCTGCGCGCGGCCAAGATCCGGGCGAGGATCCCGCGGGTCAACGCGCGCGCCCTGGCCCGCAGGGCGATCCCGGTGACCGCCGAGACGCCGCTGGCGGAGGCGCTGCGGCAGGCCGGCGAGCGCGGGGCGGGCGCCATCGTCGTGGTCGGCCACGAGGGCGAGCCCCTCGCCATCGTCCACGAGGCCGCCGTACAGGCCACCCCCGAGCACCGCCGCCCCTGGGTGAACGTCGGCTCCGTCGCCAAGTCCCTGGAGCCCACCATGGTGCTCAGGGCCGACCTGGTCGGAGAGCCGCTCATCGACGCCATGCGCGAGGCTCCGGGCAGCGAGTACCTGCTCGTGGAGAGCGGCGGCGAGATCTTCGGCGTGCTCTCGACGGCGGATGTGAACCGGGTGTTCACCGGCGTCTGATTTGTCCCACTCGTTTAAGCGGCGACCCCGGGCTAGGGTCGTGTCCAGCAGTTTCGGGTGGCCCGGAGCCGACTCCGGCGATTTCTGCGATGCGACGACTGGCCGATAGTGTGCTGTTTGGCCAAACTTGCACAGTTGAAGGGGTTTGTTGCGGCCCACCCGGTTCACCGAATCGAGACGAGGGGGCCGCGACACGGCTTCGTCGTCTGGGTATGCGTATGGCTGGTGGCCAGCACGGCAGTGCGGGTGCCGTAATTTCGCCGGCTTCCGGGGAGGAGAGTTGAGTGACCGAGCGCAGCGAGGGCACCAATGAGCAGCGCAGCGCGGTCGTCATGAGGGAGGACGCATGACCGACCAAGGCTTCGGAGTGGTCCGTCCCCTTCCTGGGGACGGACTGGTCGCCTACGTGGGCGGGCTGCTGCTGGTGTGCGACGCCGGCGAGTCCACCGCCGACGACCTGCTCGAGGCGCTGCGCGAGACGGCCGCGTCCGGCGGCGACGGCAGGGCGCTGGCCCGCCGCGCCGCGCAGGTGCTGGCGGCCAACATGGCCGGTGACCCGGCGACGTGCGCGGTCGCGGGCCCCGTGGGCGAGGGAGTGGCCGTCCTGGTCAGCGGCTCGGCCGCGGCCAC
>NZ_JBFAMX010000118.1:0-24555 GCF_040659615.1 Nonomuraea sp. NPDC049784 | reverse complement strand
CCACCTGGCCACGAACATCTGCCTCGACATGCTGCGCGGTCCGCAACGCCGCGCCATGCGCGAGCTGGACTACGTCCTCAACGTGCACGCCCGCGCCCTGTCCGGGGCCAGCACCAAAATGGTCGCCTTCGTGCTGGACGACGTCACCGGCCCTTCCTTCGCCTACGTCGCCAAGGGCGTCGAACAGCAGGCCACCGCCGAAGGCCGGCTGTGCCTGGTCTGCACCACACACGGCGATCCGGCGCGCGAGCTGACGGTGGTGGAGGCCATGCGCGAGCAGCGGGCCGACGCGGTGATCCTGGTCGGCGGCGGCTCGGCCGACGACGCCTACCGCCGTCGCATGACGCACTTCGCGCACGCCCTGGACAAGGCCGGCTCCCGGCTGGTGCTGTGCGGTCGTCCCCCGCTCGGCGACGACGTGCCGACCACCGTGGTCGAGTACGACAACGAGGCCGGCGCCTACGCCATGACCAGCCACCTGCTCTCCCGCGGCCACCGCCGGATCGTCTATCTGGGCGCCGCCACCGCCGAGGACCAGAACACCACCAAGATCGACCGCGTGCACGGCTTCCGCCGCGCGCACGAGGACTACGGCGTGCCCTACGACCCGGACCTCCTCCTGCCCAGCACCTTCTCCCGCAGCGCCGGCTACGAGGCCACCAAGCGCCTGCTGGCGGTAGGGGCGGACTTCACCGCGATCTTCGCAGGCACCGACATGGTCGCCGCCGGCGTGCTGGCCGCGCTGCGTGAGGCGGGCGTGCGGGTGCCCGAGGACGTGTCGGTCGCGGGCTACGACGACATCCCGCTCGCCGCCGACCTGGTGCCCGGGCTCACCACGGTGCACATCCCCACCGAGGAGCTGGGCCGCACCGCCGTACGGCTGGCACTGGACCCCAGCCAGCCGCAGCATGTCGTCCTTGGCACCCACATCGTGGTCCGCGGCTCGGTCGGCAAGAGGACCGTCACCCCTCACTAGCCCATCGCCTGGAACGTGCCGGATCGTAGGGGCTGGCCTGATCGCCACGGTCGGGCATCGGTCCCCGCGGGGCGCGCCCACCCCCCAGAAGCCGATACGAGTGAAGTGAGGTCCGTCCCGCCACGGTCGTACCAGACCGTGGCGGGGACGGTGGTGTCAGCGGCGCCAGATCACCGCGGAGGGGGTGGCGGCGTCGATGGTGACGTCGCCGCTCCAGTTGAGGAAGGACTCCTGGGGAAGATAGTCCTGGCCCAGGAAGAAGCCGCGCTTGATGCCGGTGACGTGCACGACGGCGCCGTTGTCGGTGCCGACCACGACGCGGTTGGCGGTGATCTCCTGGATGTCGTCGGCGGTCGTGCCGGCCGGCAGTTCCACCGTGGTCGCCGCCGGGTCGTCCCGCTGGATGGACCAGGTGGGGTCGACATGGTTCGACAGGTAGACGCTGCCGCCGTTCTTGAGGCGCACGCCGATCGAGACGCCGACCCAGGAGGAGCCCGTGTTGGGCCGGTCCGTCGTCTTCTTGATCGCCGCGAACAGGTAGTTGCGCTGGTCGCTCACCTCGGGCGTGGCAGGCGCGGTGTCCGATGCGGCCTCGATCTTGCCTTCCCGGATCATCTCCTTGGACATGATCTCGTAGGTCCAGGCGTTGGTGTCCATCATGTACTCGCGGGGCTGGTCGGCCGGCCGGGTCTGCAGAGGCGACAGGAAGAACCTCATCGGATCGGTGACCTTGTCGCACATGTTGTTGTTGCTGGTGCAGGTCTCCAGGAGGGCGTGGTCGCCCTCGTACTGTCCGGAGAAGTGCAGCGTCTGGTGGTTGGCGGCCTGATAGGTGTCGCTGCCCGCGACCCGGTTGCCGTGCTCGTCGACCTCCACGTCGTAGATCCACTCGATGTCAGTGGTACGGCCCCAGCGCGCCATCAGCGCCGGCGTGTTGGTCCCGCCGTCCTCGTTGCTCCACACGACGGAGTACGTGAGCTTCGTCCGGCCCGGCGCCGTCCCCGGCGCGACCTCGTGCCAGGCGATGAGCGGCGTGTCGGTCGTCGCGTTCTGATAGGGGGTACCGAGCTCGGAGAGGTTGCGGCCGTAGACGATCGGGGCGTAGCGCAGCGCCAGGTAGTCGGCGCTTCCCGGCGTGTACGTCGTCACCTTCACCTTGTCGAGCAGGACGGAAGCGCTGCCCGCCGCGGATCGTTCGTCGGCGAAACGCAGGCGGAGCTGGTGCGGCCCTGCCTTCAGCGTGCCGAGGGCGAGCTGCCGGTGCAGCCGCTGATCTCCGGAGACGACGAGGTCGGTGGCGTAGCGGTTGTCGACGTAGATGGACACCACCGCCGACTCGTCACCCTTCACGGCCCAGTCCGTGCCGGGGGCGGCGGCGTCCAGGTCGACCAGTGCTTCGCCGGACCTCTTCACAACGAACGGCACCCTTACGTCAGGGTGATCGCGGCCAATCTTGATCTGCCGGCCTTGAACGGCTCGGTCCTGGTCCGCCCGCGCCATGGCCGGCGCGGCGAGCGCGACCACGGTGGCGGCCACCGCAGTGCAGGCGGTCAGTAATTGGACGACTCGCATCAGAGTTTCCTCCGTCGGAAAATGCACCGCGCACCCGCGGGCAGACTTAATGATCAGATGTAACCGATGCGACAACAACGAGAAAGCTGTCATTGAAGATCAGGGCAATGCGCTCAGCGCGCGTGCAGGCGCCAGGGCAGGCGGATGGTGATGAACTCGTCGTTGTCCGGCTGGCCCGGCGTGCGTCCCGACGAGAACGGGAAGTTGTTGTCGTTGAGGATCCCGATCGTACGGTCGTCCAGGATGACGACGTCCTCGATGGTCTGGAACGGGAAGCGGAACGTCTCCCCGAACCCGCCGAGCCCCTTGGGGTTGGCCAGGTCCAGCAGGTCGGCGGCCAGGGTCTTGTCCAGCGCGCCGTCGTGGTCGCGGTCGCGGGTGTCGGCCAGGTAGACGCGCTTGAGCGCGGCGGCGTCGCCCTGGTTGTTGTCCCGCTCGATGATCAGGAAGCGGTGGTCGTCCACCACGATGGCGTCGCCGATCGCGTTGGCCGGGCTGTCCAGCCGGTACGTCCAGCGCTTGCCGGTGTAGGCGCGCTTGCGGACGTCGAACTCGTTCAGCCGCAGCGTACCCGCGGGGTCACCGCTGACCGTCCCCTCCAGCAGCGGGTACAGCCGTCGCCCGTCCACGGAGCGGGCCATGCCCTCGAAGCCCTTGCTGCCGGCCAGGTTGGGGGTCGCGCCGTTCAGCGTCGGGTTCTCCGGCGCCTTGACGCCGGGCAGCTCGATCGGCGCCTCCAGCAGGGTGCCGCTCGACGAGAAGTGCAGCAGGAACGGGCCGAACTCGTCGCCGATCCAGTACGTGCCGTCGTCCGCCCGCACGATCGACTCCACGTCGAAGCCGGCCCCGGTGAGCACCCGATCTGCCCTGGTCAGCGGCCAGGACACCCGCCGGTCCGGGTCGGACAGGTTGAACCCGCCCAGCACGCGCACGGTGCCGGCACGGAAGTCCGGCCTGATGCGGTGGACGCGCAGCAGGAAGTCGGCGCTGTTGTTCTTGGCTCCGTACCCGTTGTCGGACAGCACGTCGAAGGTGCCGTCACCGCGCCGGACGATGCCGCTGAACCCCTGGACCGGCTGGCCGGCGAAAGGTGGGGTGACCCCGTTGACGGGGGCCGTGCCGATCTGCGAGCCGGATGGCTCACTGCCGGGCACGAAGGTCTGCGCCGGGAGCGAGGCGAACCCGGTGAGCGTGGCCCGGCCCGCGCCGTCCGGCTCGGCAGCGGCGGCGGAGGATGCGGAGGCGGCCGAGGCGGCGAGGCTCACGGCCAGCACGGCGGCACCCACCGCCAAAGGGATGCGTTTCATGCCCGGCACGCTAGAGGTGTCACATGACGCGATTCCTAACACAGCGTGCATACAGCGTTCACCTTTGATCGGCCGGCCGAGCCTGGTGAGAGCCGTAGCGCCGAAGCACACATATCGCATTTCACGGACAAACCCCCTAAGGCCCGACATTTCCTGATCCGCCCTGCTATGACCATCGATCATGTACGGGCGTCGTAGCCTGCCTCGGTGGAGCTTGTGGCCCTATGATCGAGTCACCCGCATCCGCCCCCGCCCAGGAGTCTCGTGCCGGACATCCAGCCCCTCAGGCCCGGAGATCCCAGGTCCGTGGACCGGTACCGGATCACGGGCCGGATCGGCGAGGGTGGCCAGGGGACGGTCTTCCTCGCACTCGACGACGACGACCAGCAAGTGGCGATCAAGATAATGACGTCCGTCGACGCCTCCGACACCGAGTCCAGGCTGCGGTTCCAGCGAGAGATCGAGGTCGCGTCCAAGGTGGCCTCGTTCTGCACGGTGCGTGTGCTGGGCCACGGAATCAGCGACGACCGCCTCTACATGGTCAGCGAATACATCGCGGGCGAGTCGCTCCAGCAATACGTCCTCGCCAGGGGGCCGCTGGAGACCTCAGTGCTCACCCGACTCGCCGTCAACACCTCCACGGCGCTGGTCTCCATCCACAACGCCGGGATCGTCCACCGGGACTTCAAACCCAGCAACGTCCTCCTGGGCTCGGACGGCCCCTACGTGATCGACTTCGGCGTGGCCCGCTCGTTCGGCGACAAGACCGTGACCGTCACGGGAGTACTGGGCACCCCCGCCTACATGTCTCCCGAGCAGCTCGCGGGCGATCGGGTGACCCCGGCCTCCGACATGTTCAGCTGGGGCCTGACGATGACCTTCGCGGCGCTGGGCCGGCCGCTCTTCAGCGGCAGCACCATCGCGGCGATGGCCATCACCCTGCGCCAGGACGAGATCGACCTCAGCGAGATCGCCCAGCCGCTGCGCTCGATCATCGCCTCCTGCCTGGTGCGTCACCCGGAGTCACGGCCGACCGCGCGCCAGGTGCTCAACTCCCTCATCGCGGGCGATCCGCCGCAACCGTGGCCCGCCGAACGCGAGGCGCCCGCTCCCCTGATCGTCCCCTCCCCACAGCTCGATCCGGGCGATCCGCCGCACCCGTGGCCCGCCGAACGCGAGACGTCCGCCCCCGTGATCGCGCCCTTCGCACCACCCGACTCGACCCCCGGCACCGTCCGGCCTGCCCAGGTGGCATTTCCCGACCCGATCTCGCAGCCCACCGGCGGCGCGCCGCCGACCTTACGCGCTCGCAAGCGGGTCGGGCGGCTTGCGATCGCGGGAGCGGTGCTGGTGGCGCTCACCGGAGCGGGTGCGGTGCTGGTGCCCCGGTTGCTCTCGCCACCGACGACGCCGCCCGGTTCCACGACGGCCGCCGCCGGGTTCGGCGCCCCGATCGGCTGGCATCCCACCGGCCACTTCGCGGCGGTCACCGCCGTCGCCACAGCCGAGGTCGCCGGGCGTCCAGTCACGGTGACCGCCAGCGAGGACGGCACGGTCCGGCTGTGGGACGCGCGTACGGCGCAGCCGATCGGCTCGCCGATGCCAGGTCACGGCGACTGGGTCCGAGCGGTGGCGACCACCACCGTGAACGGCAAGCCCGTCGCGGTCACCGGCAGCGACGACAAGACCGTACGCCTGTGGGACCTCACCACCGGCCGCCCCATCGGCGCCCCCCTCACCGGCCACACCGGCGCCGTCCTCGCCGTCGCCACCGCCACGATGAACGGCAAGCCCGTCGCGGTGAGCGCGGGCAAGGATCGGGTGCTGCGGTTCTGGGATCTGAAGACCGGCAAGCCCGCGGGTGCGGCCAGGCCCGGGCACACCGACTGGGTGCGGGCGCTGGCCGTCACGCCGGACGCGGTCGTCTCCGCCTCCGACGACAAGACGGTCAGGGTCTGGGACCTTGCCTCTGACCGGGTCATCACGATCCGGGACCTGCCCGATGTCGTGATCTCGCTCGCGGCGATCAAGACGGGGAAGTCCTGGACACTGCTGGGCGCGGGCCGTGACGGCGTGATCCGCGGCTGGGACACCGCGGGCAAGCCGATGGGCACCCCGCTCACCGGGCACACCGGATTCGTCACGGCCGTGACGGCGGCCGTGGTCGACGGCGTCCCGACCGCGTTCTCCGGCGGCGCGGACAAATCCGTGCGGACGTGGGACCTGACCAAGTGGGCCGCCTCGGCTGTGGCCGCGGGCACTCCCGGTCATTCCGCCGCGGTCAAAGCGATCGCGCTGACCACAGTGGGCGGCAGGCCGGTGGCCGTCTCCGGCGGGGCGGACAAGACCGTCAGGATGTGGGACCCCATCTCGGGAACGGCCATCGGCACGCCGCTGCTCGGCCACGCCGATCAGATCATGACCGTGGCCGCCGGCACCGTGGCCGGCAGGCCGGTGGCGGTCAGCGGTGACGCGGGAGGAGTCCTGCGGATGTGGCGGCTGGACACGGGGGCCGCGCTGGGCAAGCCGCTCATCGGCCACCGGGGCAGCGTCAACGCCGTCACGATCATCAACGACGTCATCATCTCCGGGGGCGCCGACGGCGGCCTGCACCGGTGGAACGCCGTCACAGGGGAGCCCCTCGGGCCGCCCCTGGCCGGGCATGGCAAGCCGATCAGGGCACTGGCGACGGCGATCGTGAACGGCCGGCCCATGGCGATCTCCGCGAGCGAGGACCACGAGCTGCGGTTGTGGGACATCACAGCCGGCAAGCAGATCGGAGCCCCGCTGACCGGCCACCAGGGCGTCGTCCTCGCGGTGACCACCGCCGTGGTCGACGGCCGTCCCGTCGCGGTGTCGGCGGGCGAGGATCGTACGCTGCGCCGCTGGGACCTGATCACGGGGACGGCCATCGGCACCCCGCTGAGCGGGCACACCGACTGGGTGCGGGCGCTGGCGGCGGCCGGCGAGCGGGTGGTCTCGGCAGGTGACGACCGGTCGCTGCGCGTGTGGAACCTGCGCTCCGGCCAGGCGGTCGGCAAGCCGATCGGCGGGCACGCCGGCCCCGTGTACGCGCTGGCCGCCGGTCAGGCCGGCGGCACGACGATCGCGGTCTCCGCCGGCACCGACTGGACCGTACGCGCCTGGAACATCCTCGGCGGGTGACTACCGGACGGCGTCCACCGAGTTTCCCGGCCCGGTCTTCTTGACGTATTCGCGCGCCCGATCAGCCTTGATGGCTTCGCTCAGCGCGCGGGTCTTGCTGCTGTCCAGGTAGACGACGCTCTGTGATCCCTCCATTCCGGTTCCGCGAGTGGGCATCGTGAAGTAGTCGGACGCGTCCAGCTCCGCCAGGTCGATGAGCCGGCTGCGGAGCATCTCCAGAGTCACGCCGTCGTCCACGGTGGTCGCCTTGGTGATCGAGCGGAGCAGTCCGTCGACCTTCGCGGGGTTGGTCAGGGTGCCGGCGCTCAGCGTCCGATCGGAAAGGGCTTTCAGCAGCGCCTGCTGGCGCTTGATCCGGTCGAAGTCCCCGCCGGGGAGGTTGTAGCGCTGTCGGACGAACAGCAGGGCCTGCTCGCCGTTGAGGTGGTGACGGCCCGCCGTCCAGGTGGTGCCGCTGTTCGTGTCGCGTACGGTCTTGGCCACCTCGACGTCGACCCCGTCGACCGCGTCGACTGCCGCGGCGAACCCTTTGAAGTCGATCGCGGCGTAGTGGTCGATGCGGATGCCGGTGAGCGACTCGATGGTCTTGATCAGCAGGGCGGGTCCGCCCCAGGAGAAGGCGGCGTTGATCTTGGCTCGGCCTCGGCCGGGGATGGTCACCCAGGAATCACGGGGAATCGACACGACTGCGGCATGTTTCCGATCTTCGGAGAGGTGCGCCAGCATGATCGTGTCGGTGCGCTGCGAGCCGGGCACCCAGAGCGCCGCCTTGGCGCCGTCTCCCGTGGTGGCGGCGTCCGCCCTGCGGTCGCTTCCCACGAGGAGCCACGTCTCTCCGTGGCCGGGCTTCGGCTGCGGTCGCTGCTTCTCCTCCTCTTGGGACGTGGGCAGGGCCTGGGGTAACCGGACGATGTCGCTGTCGAGGCTGGACTGGTAGATGAGGAGCCCGCCGGTGCCGAGCACCCCCAGCAGCACGAGGGAGGCCAGGGATATCCACAGCAGGCGGCGGAAGCGGCGCATCCCTCGATACCTCCAGAGATCGATTAGTGGACTTTATAGCTAATTGCCGGGTAACGCCTTGCCGCTGAGGTAGCCGAGCCAGCGCTTCTCGACCTCGCTGTAGCGCCCGCCGGTGATCGCGTCCAGCGCCGACAACTGGGTGACGTGCAATGAGTGGTAGCTCCAGCGGGCGGGGTTGGGCGCCGTCGCCGGAGTTCGCGTGTAGTGGAGGAGGTCGTAGGTGGTCCTGTACGACAGGTCGTAGAGCGGCAGGATCCTGTCGAGGGTCTTGAGCCCCTGCTGGAACATCTCCTTCGCCGATTTGTCGCCCATGAGCTCACCGACGTCGTACACGCCGATCAGGGCGAACAGGTAGCCGTTGAGCACGTGCGTCGGGGTCGGCGTCGGGTACTCCTCGAACCAGTCGAAGCGGCCCTCGAACCGGCGCAGCACGCCGCCCTGCTCCACCTTGGTCCGCAAGGGGCCGAGCGCCCGCAGCGCGGCATCGCCGTACCTGGACTCACGTGTCTTGTCGTACATCTTGGCCAGGAAGGCCGCCCCGATGCCCTGGGCCATCCCCGAATACCAGCCGGCGCGCAGCTCGCCGGCCAGCCCTTCGCGATAGGAGTAGTCGAAGGGCACGGGCCAGCCGCCCTTGGCGTCCTGGTGCTCGAGCAGCCAGCGGGCGACCGTCTCGGCCTTGGCCCGGTATTTCTGGTCACCCGTAACGACCCACTTGCTGTAATTCTCCATGCCGTATTGGACGACCTCGACCGGATACTGGAAGGTGCCGAAATCGTAGGTGCTCACCGGGATCCCGTCCGATCCGATGGAGATGCGCCGCCAGGTGGTGACATCCACCCCGGCGAAGTGCAGCCAGGGCCCGCGCGGATCGTGCTTCTTGATGAGAGGGGTCTCGTCCTCGAAATACTCGGCGCGGACGACACCGTCGGCACCCGTGGAAACGGTCAGTTCCTGGCGTTTCGCGAGCGCGTCGAGCGGCACGTAGAGCTCGTCGTCGACGCGCAGGCCCGGCACGGGCTCGTGAAGCAAACCGACGGGAACCTGTGTCGCCGTGACCGTGGGCGGCCTCCGTACGCCGGAAGGCTCTGACGAGGTGCAACCGATCAGGGAGCACAGGGCGGTCACCAGGACGATGAACTTACGCAACACAGGCACCTTGATTACCGCCCTTACCGGTTATTTCGAGAAATGGTAATGTCGGGCCTTCACTGATCATCCCCCAGGGGTCCCTGCCCACATGAACCATGATCGCGTCCATTGTGCCTATAACGGGATAGATGTCGATCCCGAAACCCAGGCGCTGACCAGGAACAGGCTGCACTGGCTCCTGGATCATCTCCCTCCCGGTCGCATCCTCGATCTGGGCTGCTCGCAGGGGACGCTGTCCATCCTCGCCGCCCGCCGAGGCGACCAGGTGGCGGGCGTCGACATAGAGGAGGAGGCCATCGCCTTCGCCGGGAGGCTGGCCGCCGAGCTGCCCGCCGACGTGGCCGCCAGGCTCGCTTTCCTGCGGGGCGAGGGCGAACGCCTCTGTTTCCCCGACGGCTGCTTCGACTCGGCTGTCGCCGGAGAGCTGCTCGAGCACGTGGCGGACCCCGGAGCGGTCCTGACCGAGCTCCACCGGGTCCTGGCGCCGGGCGGGACGCTCCTGCTCTCCGTGCCTCACGGGCTGATGCCGCACCACGATCATCACCGTACGTTCTACCGCGCCGGCTTCCGCCGCCTGATCGACCCCCTGTTCGAGGTCCGTGAGCTGACCGTCCTGGACCGGCACATCACCGCGGTGGCCGTACGGCGGGAGAAGCCGCAGGGTGTCCCCTCCTACCTGCTCAGTCCGGAGGAGGCGGATTTCCTCCAGCGCGAGGAACACCTGGAGCAGCGGTTACAGAACCTCCGCGGCAAGCTGGAGCGGGCCAATCGTCTCTACCGCGACGTCACCGCGGCCAACGCCGAACTGAAGGCGCAGATCGGCGAGAGCAGGACGAGACAGCACGTCCTCGACGAACTGTCGGCGCTGCAGGAGACCGTACGCCGCCTGTCCTTCAGCATCGCTGACGAAGCGGCCACGGAACGGGACGGGCTCCGGGAGCAGCTCAACGCGGTGACAGAGGAGCGCGACCGGCTGCGCGCCGGCATCCGCGCGGCGGAGACCGAGATCGCTCTGCTCCGCGAGACCGCCGACGCCGCGGAAACGGAGCGGCACAGGCTCCTGGAGTCGGTTCACGGGCTGAGCGCCGGCCTGGAGGCGGTCCGCGAGACAGCCGAGGCCGTGACCGCCCAGCGGGACGAGCTACGCGCCCACGTCCGGGCCCAGGCCGAGGACCTGCAATCGGCCGAGGCCGCCCACGGCGAGGCACTGAGGGCGGCCGAGGCCGCGCACGCGGAGGCCCTGCTAGGACTGCACGGGCGCATCGCCGCGCTCGACGAGGAGCTCCAGGGCGAGCGGGCGGGCCTGGCCAGGCTCCGTACGGTCTACAACGGCGAGCGGCACCGGCACGAGCTCACCCAGCAGCGCCTGAGCAAGCTCGTCACGCTCGAGTCCAAGCTCCGGCAGGAGAACGAGCGGTTACGGGCCAAGCTGGAGACGGTGACCGGCCGGCTGGCGGACTACCGTGATCAGGTCACCAGGATCCGCTCCTCGCGGGCCTGGCGCGTGTTGTCCGTCTACCGGCAGTTACGCCGCCCCGGGCGGCCCGACCCGGCGCAGCCGGGCCCGAAGGCCCACCCGGCGACCTCCCCCGCGGCGCCGACCCGCACGGTCGTCACACGCCCGTCCCCACCACCCACGCCCGCCCCGGCGGTGGCGAAAGACGTGGTCGCCCCGGTGCCGGTGGAGGAGTTCAGGATCGGGCTGCATGAGTGGATCGAACGGGCCAGGACGGCCGAAGGCGACGAGGTGGTGCTGATGTTCTCGGGCACGACCTTCGTACAGGAGGCCCGGGGGAACAGGCCCATCCGCCTCACTCGCGTCTACCTCGGCCGCGACTGCCCGGTCTTCTTCAACTACTACCGCTGGCGCGACACGGACCCGCTGCCGTCGCACCCCGACCCGCTGCTGTTCCAGAGCCCGATCGACATCACGCCCCGGCTGCTCGACGAGGTGCTGAGCGCCGACTTCGGCGGCAAGCGGAAGCTGCTGTTCGCCTCGTTCCCGCACGAGACCATGGTGCGGACGCTGACTCACGCCGCCTCGCAGGGCTGGGTGACGATCTACGACGCGCGCGACGACTGGGAGGAGTTCGCCAAGATCGGCATGGCGAAGTGGTACCACGCCGGATACGAGCGCTACCTCGTCGCGCACGCCGACGTGGTCACCGCGGTCTCGGCGCCGCTGGCCAGGAAGATGGAGACGCTGGGCGGGCGCAAGGTGAGCGTCAACGCCAACGCCCTCGATCCGGCCTTCCCCGCCCCCACTGCCCCACGTAGGCCCGACGCCACCAGGATCGGCTACTTCGGGCATCTGACCGACAAGTGGTTCGATTGGGACCTGCTGATCCGCGCCGCCAAGACCTATCCGCACTACACCTTCGAGCTGGCCGGGCATCAGAACCCCGACCTGAGACTCCCGGAGAACGTGCGCCTGCTCGGCCTGCTCGGCCATCGGGAGCTGGCCGAGCTCAGCGCCGGCTGGGCGCTGGCGCTGATCCCGTTCAAGAACGGCGCGCTGGCCGACGCGGTGGACCCGATCAAGGTCTACGAGTACCTGCATCTCGGTCTGCCGGTGCTGAGCACCTACTTCCCGCAGTGCGTGGACTATCCGGGGGTACGGGTCACCGAGTCGGCGGCGGAGTTCGTCGCGGCCATACCCCAGCTGGCCGGGTCGGCCCTCGACGTCGAGGGGATCCGTTCCTGGCTCGCGCGCAACACCTGGGAGTGCCGGGTGGACACGTACTCCGAGCTGGCCGAGCGGGTCGTGCGAAAGGGCCGCGAGGGTCTGCTGACGCTGCTGGAGTGCCGATGAAGGTGCTGTTCTGTTACCGCTACGGCGTGATCGGCGGGGTGTCCACCCAGCTGCTCAACAGGTACACCCATTTCTCGGCCGAGTTCGAGATCGGCATCCTCTACGAGTCGGACCACGGCATGGTCGCCCACTTCCCTCCGGGAGTGGCCCGGGTGACGGCCACCGACGAAGCCCGCGAGGCCGCCATCAGGGACGCGGAGCCGGATGTCGTCGTCGTGATCGACAGCCCCGGCTTCCTGTCAGCGTGGCAGCGCGCGGGCTCCCCCGGGTCCTTGATCCTCGAGGTGCACACGACCACGACCAACCTCTCCTACCTGGGCGAGCTCGCGATCCGCCCCGACCACATCGTGACCGTGAGCGAGTACATGCGCGCGAAGCTGCGGGCTTTGGGGCTCTCCCCGATCAGCGTGGTCCCCAACTGCCTGGACGAGCGCTGGTACGCGGAGACCGTCCCGCCCGCGCTGGGCTCCGCGCCGGTGGCCTGGATCGGCAAGCTGGACGGGCACAAGCGCTGGCGGGCCGCCGCCGACCTGCTCGATCGGATCGCGGCCGCGAACCCCGGCGTCACGCCGCTGCTCATCGGCGGGTACACCGCACCGGCGAGCGAGGTGTCCGCGCTGACCACCAAACTCGCCACCTCGCCCGCCCTCGGCGCGGCCCGCTGGCTGCCGCGCCTCGACTACGACCGGATGCCCGCCCTCTACTCCGCCATCGCGGCGAACGGCGGGCTGACCGTCTCGACGACGACCGACGAGTCGTTCGGCATGTCGGTCGCCGAGGCGTTGGTGAGGGGGTGCCCGGTGATCGCGCCCGCGGTGGGCGCGCTGCCCGAGATCCTCCCGGAGGAGGCGCTCTACCCGCCGGGTGATTGGACGGACGCGGCGGCCAAGGCGCACAGGGCGCTGTCGGATCCCGACTTCCGTGCCGCCCTGCTGAGCACGGCCCAGCTCGTCAGGGAGCGCACGCACACGGAGTATGCCCTGGCTGCCTTCGCGAACGTGCTTCAGCGCAGCGCGAAGTCGTCGAAGGTGGCCTGACCGGGCGCGGTCAGCACCAGGCCGAAGCTGACCCCCGCGGCATCTGCCGGCCGAGGCGCCCAGGTGGCCTGCCGCCAGGTCGACGTGGCGGGGAAGACGGGGCCGACGGTCCAGCGCGACCACACCCCGTCACCCGTCCTCTTGCTGAGCGTGAGCCGTACCGGCGCGGTCGAGGTGTACCAGACCGACAGGCGGCCCGCCTTGGGCGCGCACTCGCCGTCGTCCTGCTTGATCGCCAGCCTGAGCTGTCCCGGGTCGCCCCCGGTCACCTGGATGCGGCCGGCCCAGCGCCCGGTGTGCGCGCTCGACACCCGGCCGAACGTGGCCGTCGGGGATCGCCCGTCCAGCTGCCAGCAGTCCGGGAGCCCCTCCTTGCCGAAATAGTTCTCCAGCGAGGCGTTCATCACGATCGACGGGGCCTTGAGCGGCGGCACGGGTCGCACGTCGCCGCCGATGACGTCGCCGACGGTCCGAATGGCGACCTTCCGCCCCTTCAGCCAGTCGAGGAAATCGGTGAAGACCTTGGGCTTCACCCCCAACGGTCCGCAGTTGTCGCAGTAGTCGTGGAAAACGAGGATCGCCCAGCCCTTACGCTGCTCGGCCGCGATCACGTACTGCTGGATCTGGGGAAGCGTGGCGCTCGCGCCGACCGCCAGCGGCGTGTTGAGGTTGTACGGGTCTCCCGGGGTGATCTGCTCCGCGGCGACGCCCGCCTGGCCCCGGCCGCTGCTGTAACCGCACTCCTTCACCACGGCCTCGGCCGCCGCGTTGACCTCGTGGAAGGGATAGGCGAACGATCTCGGGGTGAAGCCCAGGGCCTCCAGCGCGGACCGGTCGCCGCACACCTCCCTGCGCTGCTCGTCGGGATGGAGGGTGGGCAGCCTGGCATGTGTGCGGGTGTGCCCGCCGATCTCGTGTCCTGCCTGCGATAACTCCGCGATCTGGGTCTGGCTGAGGTAGCCGGAGGCCTGGATCCGGGTGCTGTGGACGTAGAAGGTGCCGGCCATGCCGCGTTTGGCGAGCTCCTGCGCCATCTCTTTCTGACGCACCAGACCGTCGTCGAAGGTGAGGGAGACCACGCCGCCACTCATGGACACGGCGCTCGTCGACACGCCGCTCGGAGTCGCCTTGGCTCCCTGCCCGCTGCAGCCGGCGGCTAAGGCCGCCATGGCGATCGCCGCACCCACCATCACCACTCGACGCACTGCCCTCTCCTCCCCCACTTCGCGGCGCACATCCTCCCATGCGCGCCGATCCGGATGCATGTAAGAATCTGCGCTATTTGCGTGCCGGTTCGGTCACTTTCGTGACTGACGCCGGCGGTGGGCGCGGACCTTGGCCCACGGCACCGGATGAGGTGCCTGCCGGTATCGTTGCCGGCCATGAGCCGAGTCGCGCGATACGGCAAGCTGATCGCTCAGCCCGGGCGGGGGCGGGAACTGGCGGGGCTGTTGCTGACGGCCGCCGCCCGCCTCGAAGGCGATCCCAGGTGTGAGCTGTACCTGGTCAACCTGCAGGCGGACGCGCCGGACACCGTCTGGGTGACCGAGCTGTGGCGCGACCAGGACGCGCTGGACGCGACCCTTGAGGAGATCAAGGGGAGCGCCGAGACGGCGGCCGCGATGAGGCTCGTCGCCGGGGCGGAGATGATCGAGCTGGACCTGCTGGGCGGCAAGGGACCGACAGGCCAGGTCCCCTGAACGTCTAGAGCGTGGATTCCCGGGCAGTTCGGAGGTCTTTCACGGACTTTCGGGAGAACACATGAGCGAGGCTGAGGCCATGGCTCGCCGGGCGGCAGACAGCCCAGCCATGGACAAGCTTGCGCGGGTCGGCCTTGTTTGTCGTGGCGTGCTTTACGGGCTGATCGGCGTGCTGGCGGTCCAGATCGCGTTGGGCGACGGCGGCCGGGAGGCGGACAAGAACGGGGCGATCGCCACGGTCGCTGACCTGCCGTTCGGTGCCGTGCTCTTATGGGTCATGGTCGTCGGGTTCGCCGGGCTGACCCTGTGGCAGGCGTCCGAGGCGATCTTGGGACACGGCAAGGTCACGGACCGGATCGAGGCCGGCAGCCGGGTGGTGGTGTACGCGTTCGTGTGCACCGCGCTGCTGACCCTGCTGCTGGGCGGCAAGAGCCAGTCCGATGACCAGAAGTCACAGGACGTGACGGCCAAGCTGCTCGGCCTGCCCGCCGGGCAGCTGATCGTGGGTGCGATCGGGCTCGGCATCGTCGCGCTCGGCGTCTATTGGGTGCGGTACGGCATCAAGAAGGAGTTCCGCAAGCAGCTCAGGCCGATGTCGCCGCGGGCCCGCAAGGTGATGGACCGGCTCGGGCTCGCCGGTTACCTGGCGCGCGGCCTGATCGCCGGTCTGGCCGGGGTCTTCGTGATCCAGGCGGCCATCACCTTCGACCCTGACAAGGCCGGGGGCATCGACGCGACGCTCAGGGCGTTCGCGAACACCCCGGCGGGGCCCTGGCTGCTGATGGTGGTGGCGCTCGGGCTGCTGCTGTTCGCCGGGTACTGCTTCGGAGAGGCCCGGTGGCGGCGTACATGAGACTCGACGACTGGTTCCTCACCGGAGAGGAGCGCGGCAACGGCTCGACCAAGCTGGCGGCCTGGTCGGAGGGGAATTCGGTGCGCCCGCTCATCCACGGCGCCACCTACTTCGGCGAGCTCAGCGCGTGCCTGGCCGGTCTCGGCAAGGACGACCTGCTGCTGTTCACCGACTGGCGCGGCGACCCCGACGAGCGGCTCACGCCCGACGGTCCCGGGGTGGCGTCCGCGATGGCGGCGGCGGCCGGGAGGGGCGCGCTGGTCAGGGGCCTGATCTGGCGCTCGCACCTGGACTTCCTGCGCTTCAGCTCAGCCGAGAACCGGCACCTCGGCGAGGACATCGAGGCGGCCGGCGGGCAGGCGCTGCTCGACACCCGGGTACGGCGCGGCGGCTCGCACCACCAGAAGTTCGTCGTCCTGCGTCATGACCGCGACCCGGGCAGGGACGTGGCGTTCGTCGGCGGCATCGACTTGTGCCACAGCCGCCGCGACGACGCCGAGCATCTGGGCGACCCGCAGGCGGCGCCGATGCCCGGTTCCTACGGCGAGCGGCCTCCGTGGCACATGGCCCTGCCATTGTACCGGATGGTCGTCGACCCGGACGGCAGGCCGCCACGGCTACGCCGATCGAGCGAGTTCTGAGGTCGAGGTCCGGACCGGCTGCTTCAGTATCGCCCGGGCGGCCATGACGACACAGGCCGCCCCGAGCAGCAGTCCCCAGGAGACATCGGTGAGGAAGTGCATGCCGCGGTACAAGCGGGAGAAGGCGACCGTGAGCGGGGCGGCGATCCCGAGCACCCAGATCACCACTTGGAGCGGCCTGTTGCGGACGTGAGTGGTCAGGACGAGCGCGACTCCGCAGTAGAGGGCGACGGCGGCGCTGACGTGTCCCGACGGGAAGCTGGAGGTGGGCGGGGCGGGGTCGAGGTGCTGTACGGGGGGCCGGTGCCGCCCGACGGACTCGGTGACGGCCAGGAAGATGAGCGACTGGCTCCAGACGGCCGCGACCAGGAAGATCGATTCGCGCCAGCGTTTGTACACGAGTCTGAAGACGATCACGGCCGCCGCGGTGAGCGCCACGATGTCGGGAGTGTCCGACAGGCTGCTGCCGAAGTCGGTGAGCGTGTTCCACAACGAGGTGCGGCCGGCGGCCAGGGACCGGCTCACCGACGCCTCGCCGGTGGGCCAGGCGAGGATCAGCTTCCCCGCGCCGTACGTCATCCCGGTCAGCAGCAGCAGCGGTAACAAGAGCGTCAACGCGTAGTACTTCACCAGCTCAGTCCTGGGCATTCGTGACCTCCGCCGACTCGGGCTCGATTCCTTCTGTCACCGGCGAGGCGGGCCGGCGGCCCTGGTCGCGTCGCCACGTCTCGAATGCCGCCACGGTGGCGGCGGTCACCGCCGCTCCCAGGACGATCCCCCCGACCACGTCGCTCACCCAGTGCACGCCCAGCGCGATCCTGGTGTAGCCGACCGACAGCACGAGGAACCAGGCGACGGCCCAGGCCACGCGCCTCCCCCACCGGGGCAGCGCGGGCAGTAAGAGCAGGACGATCACTCCCGCGCCGAGCGTCGCGTTGACCACGTGGCCCGAGGGGAAGGAGTCGCCCGGGGCGAGCGCGACGGGGTCGGGCAGATGCGGCCTGGCCCTGGCAACGACGATCTTGGCGGCGAGGCCGAGCAGCCCGCCCACGGTCACGGTGGTGACCGCCCAGACGGCCAGCCGCGGCGCACCCTTGTAGAGCAGCCAGACGGCGTACGCGATGACCGCGATCCGCCATGGCCACGGCCCGAACACGTCCGTCCACACGATGAGCAACCGCGTCACACCGGGGTGAGCGAGCGCGTACTCGTGCAGCTCGTCGGCGACCTGTGCGTCCAGCCCGTTGACCGGCATCTTCGCCACGACGAGCAGCAGGCTGAACGGGATCACGATGAGTGCCGCCGCCAGGCCGCCGACCGCCAGCCGCAGTCCCAGCCGCCCTTCCTCATTGCGCATTCCGTGCACGGTACCCGAGAAGGAGGACTTGATTCCTCGGCCTGAACGGCGGCGCCGAGGGTAGTCCTGAGCGCATGTCCCCCACCGTGGCGGTCGTCGCGCACCGCAAGAAGACACTCGGCGCAGGCCTGGACAGGCTACGTGTGCTCATCACCGAGCAGGACGTCGGCGATCTCCTCTGGTACGAGGTGAGCAAGAGCAGGAAGGCGCCCAAGAAGGTCCGCCAGGCGTTCAAGGAGGGCGCCGAGCTGGTGTTCGTCTGGGGCGGCGACGGCATGGTGCAACGCTGCGCCGACGCGATGGCCGGCTCGGGCGTGCCGATGGCCGTCCTCCCGGCGGGCACCGCGAACCTGTTCGCCACGAACATAGGCGTCCCCGCCGACCTCGAGGAGGCGGTACGGATCGGCTTCCACGGCCGCCGGGAGCGGCTCGACTTGGGGGTGCTGAACGGCGAGCACTTCGCGGTGATGGCGGGGGCGGGGTTCGAGGCCGAGATGATCGCCGAAGTCGACGGACAGGCCAAGAGAAGCCTCGGCAAACTGAGCTACGTCAAGGCGGCCGTCCGGCACGTCGGCGGGCCGCTGGTGCCGATGAAGATCAAGATCGACGGGACGACCTGGTTCGAGGGAGACGCGAGCTGCCTGCTCCTGGGCAACGTGAGCACGATCGCCGGCGGCATCGAGGCGTTCGACGACGCGCGGCCGGACGACGGCTGGCTGGAGGTTGGCATCTCCACGGCCAGGGGCCCGGTCCAGTGGGGGCGCGTGCTCGGCAGGATGGCCGCAGGGCGCTCCGACGACTCCCCGCTCGTCCGGATATCCCGTGCCAGGAAGGTGTCCGCCCGGTTCGGCGCTCCGCTGACGTACGAGCTCGACGGCGGAGATCGCGGGCGCACCAGCCGGCTCAAGGCCGAGGTCGTCCCGGGCGGGCTCACGATCTGCCTTCCACCGGACGGCCGGCCCTGACCGGTCAGACCGCCTTGGCGCGGTGTTCCAGGAGGAGCAGCGCGATGTCGTCGGCGCGCTGGCTGGTGTGCGGGGCGTGGTCGAGAAGCGTTCTGCCGAGCTGCTGGAGCTCCTGGGAGCTGTCGGCCATGTAGCAGGCCAGGTTGGCGATGGCGTGATCCAGGTCGACGCCGGGCGTTTCGACGAGGCCGTCGGTGTAGAGGGCGAGAAGGGCGCCAGGAGGAAAGGGAACCTGGAGGGTGGGGTATTCGGCGTCGGGGTCGACCCCGAGCACCAGGCCGGCCGGCACGTCGATGATCTCGGTGGGCATGTTGGGCGGCCGCAGCAGTGGCGGGGGGTGCCCGGCACTGGCCGCGCGGAGCGTGCGCAGCTGCAGATCGATGTAGATGAGCAGGCAGCTGGTGAACAGCTCGGTGTCCACGTCGATGAGCAGGCGGTTGGTGTGCTTGAGCACGTCTCCGGGGCTGGCGCCGGCGACCGCGTTGGCGTGGATGGCGGTGCGCACCTGCCCCATGAGGGCTGCAGCCGTCATGTTGTGGCCCTGCACGTCGCCGATGACCGCGGCGGCCGACGTGTCGGTCAGGCGGATCAGGTCGTAGAAGTCGCCGCCGATGCCGACGCCGCGGGTGGCGGGCACGTACCAGGCGGCCACGTCGAGGCCGCAGATCTCGGGCAAACTACGCGGGAGCAGGGCTTTTTGCAGGGAGTGGGCGAGCCGATCCTTGCTGTCGTACCGCAGGGCTCGATCAAGGGCGTGCGCGACCAGGCCCGCGAGGGCGGTGAAGGTGGCACGCTCTTCGACGGTGAACGGGTGGGGCTCGTCGAAAGCGAGCACGCAGGCGCCGACGCCCTCCTCGTAGACCTCCAGCGGCAGGAACGCCCAGGCGGCCATCCGGTCATGTTCCTCGGCATCCGGATACCTCTGGCGCAGCTCGTTCACGTCGGCGAAGAACGCCGGCTCACCGGTTCGCGCGACGTCCCCGGAGGGGGTGCCCGAGACGATGGGCAGGCCGTCGAGCCCTTCGAGAATGTCCTGGTCATAGCCGCGCGAGCCGATGATCCGCAGCTTGCCGCCCTCGGCTATCAGGATCGCCATGGCCTTGACCTTGAACACGGGCATGACATGGTCGGCGACCAGATCGATGATCTCCGGGACGTTGAGCGCCCGGGTCAGAGCCACCGCCAGCGGGAGAAAGCTGTAGAAGACCTCCGCCCGTGACAGGGCTTCCCCGCCCGCTGCGGGCTCGTCCATGTGCGCCAGCGCCTCGACGGAAGCGACCCGCAAACTGATCCCGGACGGATCCGGATACATGCGGAACTCCACCATGCGACCGTCGGGACATCGGGCCACGCACGAGGTCATCTGCTGGCTGACCACGGCGCCGCGGCACCGATCCTCGAACAGGGGCTCCTTCAGCCAGGGCGCCACCTCCCACAACGGCCTGCCCAGCAAACCCATCACATCGCCGTCGAAAAGCTCGGCCGCCGCGGCGCTGACGAACGTGATGCGGCCCTCCAGATCCAGGGCGAGACAGCCCACGTGGAGCCGGTCAAGATAGCCGCAGACCGCCGACTCGGGATGCCGTTCCGGCGCCCGAGGCGGCGCCAGAGTCAGGACGCGCGGTTCCCAGGCGCGGCTCACCGGGTGCTCGTCCGGCTGCTGAAGGACGGCGGCCAGCCTGTCACAGGCCGAGGTGATGGCCTCCCTGTCGTGAGGGGCCAGCTCGCAGGAGTGCGACGCCGGCCAGATCAGGACGAACACGCCTCTCAGCCGCGAGCCGGTCATGATGGGAGCGGCGGCCATGGCGAAGGGGTACGGCGTGGCCAGCGCGGTCGCGGGGAAGCGCCGGGCGAGTCCTTCATGGTCGGGCACCCAGACCAGCCGGCGTTGGCGGGCGACGGCCGCCACCGGGGAGCCGGCGTTCAACCTGATCCTTGCCCAAGGCTTGACGAGCTGGGCCGGCAGGCCGACCTCCACGTCCATGACCAGGACCTGTTCGGTGTCCGACAGGAGGTAGACGACGCCGATGTGGGCTCCGGACTCGCGTACAGCCTGGAGGAGCACGTCATCCGCCTCGGACCCATGCTGTGACATCGGGTACTCCGCCCCACCTTGCGGTGGCAACGGCGCTGCATGCGAAGAAAACCCCATATAACGAACGTAAGAGGACCGCGCCTGAGGCAAGAGCGCCCATTGCCAGATCCTGGCCGCCAACTGGGTTGAAAATGGCAGATTTGCCGTGTCACACCCACTTCCCCCAAAACCTCCGCGTAACAATCTTGCAAAGAGGTCTTCACCCGCGTTGTGTGACCGGTCACACTGTTGCCTCAAGGATGTGACCGGTCACATAGCTATCTGCAGTCTCTCGCCCCTTACTCTCCACACCTGAGCGAATCCGTCCTGTTGCACGAGAGGACACCCATGCACCGACCCCAGTTAGTCCGGCGCGCCCACATGGCGGGTGCCGCCGCGGCGCTCGCCGCCTCCGCCGTGACCGCCGGCCCCGCCGACGCGGCCACTGCCACCGACGTGGTCACCGTCGACTTCGCGCAGCGCACCGGCCCCGTCCACGGTGGAGCGACAGGCATGCTCTACGGCCTGTCGGACCCGGGTGTGCCAGGCGATGCCCTCCTCGCCGGCGCCCGGCCGCGCACCATCGCGCAGAAGGCGCCGGACGGCGACCAGCATCCCAACGGCGACGCCCTCGTGATCGCGGACGGCTTCTTCGCCGCGGGCGGCGAGGAGATCGTCGTCTACATGCAGGACGTCTACAGCCAGTGGCCTTACGAGAACCGCGGCATCGACGACTACCTCGCGAAGGTCGACACGATGGTCCGCAAGGTCGTCCGGGAGCGGCCGCAGGACAAGGGCAAGTTCGTCTGGGTGCCGTTCAACGAGCCCGACGGCATCTGGTACCAGGACTGGGCGGCCACCAAGGACAAGTTCTTCAGTGACTGGAAGGTGGTGTTCGAACGCATCCGCTCGATCGATCCCGCTGCCAAGATCGTCGGCCCGAACGAGGCGAACTACAACTCCGGCCGCCTGCGTGACTTCCTCACCTGGGCCAAGGACGCGAAGTGCGGCGACGGGAACTGCCTGCCGGACATCATGAGCTGGCACGAACTGTCGCGCAACCGGCTCGCCGACTACCGGGGCCACTACGAGCACTACCGCCAGATGGAGCGCGACCTGGGCATCGGCCCGCTGCCCATCAACATCGACGAGTACGGCAACCGCCGTGACATGTCCGTCCCCGGTCAGATGATCCAGTGGATCTCCCTGTTCGAGGACACCAAGGTCGACGCCGACATGGCGTACTGGACCTACGCCGGCAACCTCGACGACCACGCGGTGCGCACCCGTCAGGCCAACGGCGGCTGGTGGCTGCTCAAGTGGTACGCGGACCTGACCGGGCAGACGGTCAAGGCGGTCCCGCCGCGGCTGAACGTCGCCGATACGGTCCAGGCCGTCGCGGCGATCGACGAGTCCGCACGGCGCGGCACCATCCTGGTCGGCGGCGGCTCGGAACCCGTCCGGCTCGACATCTCCAGGCTCGACCCCAGCGTCTTCGGCAAGCAGGTCGACGTCGTCGTGTCCAGGACGACCTGGTCCGGGTACGAAGGCGACGCGCTCCAACCGCCGGTCATCGCGGCCAGGCGCGCGGCCCTGTCCGAGGGCAAGCTTCAGGTGGATCTGCCCGGCGGGGACGTGATGGCCGCCTACCGGGTCACCATCGTCCCCTCCAGCGGCGGTGCGCCGGCGCCCGGCGTGCCGTGGACGGTCTCGGTCGAGGCGGAGTCCGCCACGCTCGACTCGGCACAGTCATTCGCCCAGGACACGACGGCGGACCCCCAGCTGTACGCGACCTCCGGCAAGCGGGACGTCGGCGCGATGAACCGGGTCGGCTCGGCTGTGACGTTCCCCGTCACCGTGCCCCGCGACGGCCGCTACCGCCTGGGCATCTACCAGGGCGCGAACAAGGCGCCGGGCAGGCACGCGCTCTTCGTGGACGGCGCTCTCAACCAGATCGTGCAGTATTCGGCGAACCTCGGGTGGACCTACCGCGGCCGCACCGACGCGGAGATCCGCCTGACCGCCGGCACCCACCAGCTCTCCCTGCGCACCAGCGCCGACGGCACGAACCTGCTGCCGGGCAGCGACATCACGCTCGACAAGTTCGACCTCACCGAGGCCACCTCGGCGGAGCAGGCGACATATCCGGCCGACGAGGCGCGGCTGTCCGGCGGCGCCCGGATCACGCGGGAGGGGAAGGGCCCCGCCATCACGCTCGGCGGCGACGCGCGGGCCACGTTCTTCATCGCCGCGAGCGAGTACGGCTACTACGACCTGGAGCTCTCCTACCGGGCGCACGGGACGGGCGACCTCCGCGTCCGCGTCGACGGGCGTGAGATCCCGGGCCTGCGGGCGACACGCCCGGGCGAGGCGTCCTCCCGGGCCCGGGTGTACCTCCCGGCCGGCATCTCCCAGATCGACGTCGGCGGGTCAGCCGGCCTGGAGCTTCGCGGGCTCACCACGGTCCGGGCCAAGCAGGCGGACACGGCGCTCCACCGGGTGGAGGCCGAGCAGGCGCGGCTCGCCGGAACGGCACAGCTGATCAACGTCCCCGCCACGAGCGGCTCGAACGCCTCCGGGAACGCCTACGTCGGGCAGATCGGGAACGGCGCGGGCAACACCGTGACCCTCCCCCGCCCGGACGGATTCGGCCCCGGCGAGTACGTCCTGACGGTGCGCTACGCCAACGCCGACAGGAACACCGGCCACCCCTACAACACTGACGTCATCAGCCGATACCTCGACATCACCGAGACCGGCGGCACGACGACGCGCGGTGTGTTCCGGCACAGCTACGCCTGGGACAACTTCTGGCCGCAGGCGACGCCGCTCACGCTCACCACGGAGCAGGGCGCGATCGTTCTGGGCAACGCGAAGGCCTACGGGCCGAACATCGACCGGGTGGAGCTCGCGCGGCTCGTCCTGGAGACCGACAACGAGTCGCGGAGCTGACACGCCGCGACGCTGAGGTCCCTTCGGGGAGAGGGGCGTCCCCCTCCCCCGAAGGGACAGCTACCCGTACATGGGTTGTGTCATTTCGCCCCCATCGTGGGCTCGCCCCTCTGGACGGGCTGGAGATGCCGGGCGTGGGGCTTTCGGGTCTTGGGCAGCAGGAACACGAACACCACCGCGATGGCGGCGGCGGTGAGGGTCGCCAGCGACGCCATCGCCAGGGCGTGGGCGGCGGCGCCTGCCCGGTCGTGGGAGGTGGGGGTGAAGGCGTCGAAGAACACCGTCCCGATGACCGCGACGCCGAGCGCGCCGCCGATCTGCTGAGCGGTCGACAGCACGCCCGAGGCGATGCCCGCGTCCTGGGGATCGATCCTGCTCAGCACCACGTTCAGGGAGGGCGTGATGAGCAGCCCGCCGCCGATGCTCTGCAGCACCAGCGTCGGGATCACCGTTCCCGGGCTGTACGGGACGCCGCCGATCAACAGTGCGGCGGTGGCGGCGTAGCCGAGGGCGAGGACGACCGCCCCGACCTCCAGAACGCGACGGCCGTGGACGGGGACAAGCCGGCCGGCGAGCAGGCTGAACACGAAGAAGGCGACGGCCGCGGGCGTGTAGACCAGGCCCGCGTTCAGCGCCGACAGGCCCAGCCCGTCCTGCAGGGAGACCGACAGGACGAGGTAGTAGGACGAGATGACGGTGTAGAGGACGAGCACCAGGACGATCCCGGCCGAGAACGACCGCGCCCGGAAGAGCGAGATCCTGACCAGGGGGTCGCCGCCGCGCGCCGCGATCCGGCGTTCGACCAGGACGAAGGCGGCCAGGCATGGGACGCTCGCGGCCAGGCACGCCCAGGCCCAGCCGGGCCATCCCGCCTGGTGGCCCTGGATCAGCGGGACCGTCACCAGCAGCAGCGCCGCGCTGAGCACCGCCACGCCGCGCAGGTCGAGCCGGCGGGCGTGCGGCGCCGTGGTG
>NZ_JBFAMX010000117.1:0-24618 GCF_040659615.1 Nonomuraea sp. NPDC049784 | reverse complement strand
GACCACGCCGAGCGGGTCGGGTCGCTGGTGCTCGGCTGCAGCTCGCCGGGCGGCGCCCACGGGATCGAGCGGGACAACGCCGTACGCAGGTCGCTGGCCCAGCCGGACCGGGCGGCTGCCGAGCGTGCGCTGCTGGAGCTCATGTACACACCTGCCTGGCTGGCCGCCCACCCGGGCCCGTACCACACGGTCGGCGACCCGGCCATGCCCGCGCACGCCCGCCGCCGCCACCTGGCGGCCAGCGCCGGCCACGACAGCTGGGACGCGCTGCCCTCCATCGCGGCGCCCACACTGGTCGTGCACGGCACCGACGACGTGTTCAACCCGGCGGCCAACGCGCCGCTCCTGGCCGGGCGCATCCCTGGGGCGGAGCTGCGGATGATCGAGGGCGCGCGGCACGCCTACTTCGAGGAGTTCAGGGAGATCGCGAGCCCTCTGGTGCTGGAGTTCCTGCTGCGCGGGTGAGGCGGGCGGCCATCGCGTGCAGGTGCGCGGCGAGCTCGGGCGGCTCGTGCGCCTCGAACTCGCAGCCCAGCGCGTGGGGCGGGCGTGGAGCGTGACGACGGCCTCGTACGTGGGGGCGAGCGAGTAGAGCTTCTCGGCGACGTACGCGGCGGCGTCGCCGGCGGGCGGCTCGCGCGGCGTGATCCTGGCACCGGTAGCCCGCGGATCGTCGATGCGGTCGATGCGGAAGATCCGCCAGTCGTCGCGGTCGCGGTCGTGCCCGAGCAGGTACCAGCGCCGTCCGGGATCGACCTGCGGCCCGTGTTCTTCCCTGGCAGATGAGACGGATTTCAAGCCCACTGCCTCGCCAGCGACAGGAGGTCGGGGGCGGACAGGTGCGGGGCGCCCATCACGCTCGGGTACGCCGTGCCGCGCCGCGACAGCCACGCCCCCGACAGCCCGGCCCGCTGGGCGCCGTCGATGTCCCACGGGTGCACCGCGACCAGGACCGCCTGGTCGGGCCGGACGCCGACGCGGCCGACGGCGTACTCGTAGGCCGCCCTGGCCGGCTTCCACGTCCGGGGGCCGCTCACGTCCAGCGTGGCCTCAACCAGGTCGAGCAGCCCCTCGCGCCGCAGGATCCCCTCGGTCATGGCCGCCGCGCCGTTGGTCATGGTGAACAGCCGGATGCCGCTCTCGCGCAGCAGCCGCATCCCTTCGGGGACGTCGGGATGCACCCGCAGCTCGGTGAACCCCTTGAGCACGTGGCTCACCGCCTCGTCCCCCGCGCCCATCTCCCTGAGCACGTCAGCGGCGATCTTGGCGAACTCGGCGAAGCCGCCGGCCGCCGTGATCGCGAACCCGTCACGCAGCACGCTCGCGAACCACGTCCCCATCTGCTCGCCCGGCAGCCCCACCTCCTCGAACCTGCCCCGCATCGGCTCCATGTCGGTGAGCGTCTCGTTCACATCGAAGATCACTACCTGCGGCTTCATGGTTTTCCCCTTCTGAGAGAGTCGAGTGCGGCGGACGCGCCCTTGCGCAGGGCGGCCGGGTCCGCGCCGGCGCGCGAGCGGAGGTTCACCCCGTAGGCCAGCAGGGTGAGGGACTCCGCGGTCGCGTCCAGGTCGAGGTCGTCGTGGAGCTGCCCCTGGGCCCTGGCCGCCTCCAGTGCCGTGCGCATCGTCGCGCGGAGCCGGTCGTGGTGCTGGTCCAGCAGGCGGCGTACGTCCGGGTCCGCGTCTTCGGCGTTGGCGTTGGTCGCCATGCAGCCCCAGCGCGCGTGCTCGCCCGCACACCTGGTCTGGATCAGACGGTCGAAGAAGGCCTCGATGGCGGGCAGCCCGCGCCCGTCGTCGGCCAGGGTCCGGAACATCGGTTGCGAGCGCCGCTCGACGTAGCGGCGTAGCGCCTTCACGTACAGGTCCTGTTTGCCGCCGTAGGTCGCGTACAGGCTGGAGCGGCTGAGGCCGGTCGCCGCGATCACCTCCGCGATGCCCGTGGTGGCGGCGCCACGCTGCCAGAACAGGCGCTCCACCTGCTCCAGCACCGCGTCCGGATCGAAATGTTTCACATCTGGCACGACTCCATCTTGGAACAGTCGGTCCAAGATAGTCAAACAGGCCCGCCCCCCGAAGGGGACGGGCCTGGTGTTCTCAGGAGGCGGTCTTGTCGGGGCGTTCGCTGATCCGGATGAAGCTCAGGATCGGGTCGCCGGTCTGCTTGTGGAAGGTCGCGTTCAGCTGTCCGTCAACAACCTGCACGGTGAACTGGCGGACGATCGCGGTGTTCTCCCCGGCCTCGCGGGCCGGATCGAGCGCCCGGATGACCGGCTCGCCCTCGATGGCGACGTCGAAGACACGCTTGCCGGGCTGCTTGTTCCGGGTCTCGGCGAAGCCCAGTTCGACGGTGTAGACGCCGTCGGGAACGTTGTCGAACCGGTACTCGCTCATGCCCTCGCGCACGCTCCTGAACAGGGTCTGCTCGCTCGTGCCCCCGATCGTCTTGCTGGTCGTGCTCGTCTTGGACTCGCCCAGGAAGCCATGCCCGCCAGAGGTGTACTTGTGATCGGCCGTCCAGGTGTCGCCGGCCGCGTCGGTCACGCTCCTGCCGCCGCCCGCGTCCACGGCCACCTGATGCTTGGGCACGACCACGGACACCGCGACCGGGAGGGCCGGGTTGCGCCCGCTGGCCGAGCGCACCACCAGCACGCCGGTGCACACGCTCCCGGGCGCCATGCCCGCACTGGAGGCGGTGACCTCCAGCTTCGCGGACTTGCCCGCCGCGATCTGGCCGCCGGCCGGAGCGACGCCCAGCCAACTGCTCTGGCCAGGGTCGATCTCGACCGTATACGTCGTGTCCGCGCCCGTGTTGGTCAGCTCGACGGTGCCCTTCCTCGTGGCCGAGGCCGGCATGACCAGGGTGAGCTGATCCGTGGAGGCCGTCACCCGGCCGGTGGTCAGCGCGGTGTCCAGCAGGTTGCGCTCACCCGCCTTGACCGTGACCTCCTTGGTGAGGGTGCCGTAGTTCTCCGCCGCGACCTCCAGCGGATGGTCGCCGGCGGGCACCTGGCCGAGGAAGGCGCCGTCCGCCCCCGTGGTGAAGGAGGCGGCCTGGCCCACCTTGACCGTCGCGCCCGCCAGCGGCTTGCCGTCGTTGGCGTCGGTGACGGTGCCGGTCACCAGCCCGTGCTGCCGCGCGGCGAAGGCGAGGCTCTGACCGTCGGCGATGGCGGCGAGGCCGGCGGAGTACTGCAGCGCGTCCGTGCCGTCACCGTTCTCGATGCCGATCGTGGCGCCCTCGCCTGCCGCACGCGAGGTGGCGATCCCGTGGTAGCGGAAGTCTATGGAGCCGTCCTCGCCGAGCAGCGTCTCGAACGAGAACCACTGGTTGTCGTCGTAGAAGCGTGCGTTGCGCCACTCGATGACGAACGTGCGGTTCGGCGCGGTGCCGAGCGTGGCGGTGTAGAGGCCGCCCTTCTCGTCCAGGGCCAGGTCGTCCCAGTAGGGGTAGATGCCGGCGTTGGGGGCGTTCGTGGTGGGCAGCGGGACGTTGCTCGGGAAGGCGTACCAATGGGGGCTGAAGGCCACGAATCCGTTGGTGCTGACCGTGCCGCTGGTGTAGGTCTTGCCGTAGAAGGGGAAGGCGAACGGCAGGTCGATCGTCTGGACGTCGTCGTCGTTGGTGAGCGACTGCCTGTCGGTGGCCTCCACGTACGGCTGCTTGCCGCTCCTGCACGTGTAGCCGAAGGCGTCGGCGTTGGCGGGCAGCTCGATGTCCGTACTCATCTCGCCGGTCACCGTGACCGGCACGGTCCGCTCGTTCGAGCACCGCGAGGCCGGCGTGACCTTGAGGTCGTAATCCTTGTGGGGCAGCTTGAGCTCGTAGTGGCCGTCGGCGCCGGTGACGGCCGTCGCCGGGGTGCCGGCCGCGCTCACCGTGGCGCCCGCCTCGGGCGCGCCGGTGCTGGAGACCGTACCCGACACCGTGCTCAGCGGCTGCGGCGTCATCGTCAGGTCCTTGGTGGCCGTCTGGCCGTCGGCGACGGTGACCGTGGCGGTGGCGTCGTCATAGGCGAACTTCCTGACAGTGATCTGGTAGTCGCCGCTCAGCAGGCGGGGCAGCGTGTACGTTCCGTCCTGACCGGTGGGCACCGTACGGCTCAGCGGCCCGGAGACGCTGACGGTCGCCCCGGCCACCGGGGAGCCGTCCGAGACGACCTTGCCGGTCAGCGTGCCCAGCTCACCGGACGGGGTCGCCTTGACCGCGGCGTACGCGTCGAGCCTGCCCTCGCCCCAGACGAGGTTGTCGGCGGCGGTGCCGCCACAGCGCGTGTCGTCGACGTCGGAGGCCGTGCCGTCGAGCAGCGCCCGCGTCGCCTCGACGTCGCCCCGCAGGGCGGGAGAGGCCGACCACATCAGCGCCACCGTCGCGGCGACGTGCGGGCTGGCCATCGAGGTTCCGGACTTGAGCCCGTACGCGTTGCCGGGCACGGCCGAGCGCACGTTGACGCCGGGTGCGGCGATGTTCGGCTTTATCTCGCCGTTCTCGCCGGGGCCACGGGAGGATTCGGGCATGATCGTGCCGTTGGCGTCGAACGCCCCCGCGCTGTAGGCGGCCGTGTAGCCGCCGGGCGTGCCGGTGGTGTCGCACTCGGGGCCGCTGTTGCCGTTGGAGAAGGCGGGGAAGATGCCCGCGGCCACCCAGGCCTCGACGATCTCCTTGTACCAGAGGTCCAGGCCGGGGCCGCCCCAGGAGTTGTTGACGATGTCGGGCGCGAGGTCGGGACGCGGGTTCTGGAGGTTGCGGTCGGTGGGGGCGAGAATCCACTCGCCGGCGGCCAGCAGCGCATAACTGGGGCAGCCGCCGACGCCGCACGCCTTGGCCGTGATCCATTTCGCGCCGGGTGCGACGCCGATGCCGTCGGCGCCGACCATGGTGCCCATGACGTGGGTGCCGTGGGTGCGGTCGTCGCAGGGAGTGCGGTCCGGGCACGCGCCGGCCGGGTCGTACCAGTTGTAGTTGTGGTCCACGGTGCCGTCGGCCTGCGTACCGCGGTAGCTCGCGATCAGCGCCGGGTGATCCCACTGCACGCCGCTGTCGAGGCTGGCGATGACGATGCCCTCACCGCGGTCGCCTAACTCGTCCCAGACCTTGGGGGCGTTGACGCGGTCGATGTTCCACTCGACGGAGCCGGCCTTCGCCTGGGCGACGCCCGGCTTCGGCTCCGGTGATTCGACGATCCGGTCAGGGGTGATCGCGGCCACCTCGGGAAGCTTGGCGATCTCGGCCGCCAGGCCGGCGTCGCCGGTCACCCTGATCGTGTTGACGATCCAGAACGGGGTGAAGTCGGCGTGCGCGGACTTGAGCAGCTTGCGCACATTGGCCTGGGAGGCGGCGGCGGTCTCCGTCTTCAACCGGTAGACCTGCCTGCCCTTGTCGGCCTTGGCCTTGGCCGTACGCGCCGATCGCAGGTCGGCCTTGTCCTTCAGCCGCACCCAGAAGGTGGCCTTGTCGTCGGCGGACAGGTCGGCCTGGACCGCCTGATCGATCTTGTTGGATTCCGGTGGCGCCTGTGCGAACGCGGGCGTCTGAGTAGCCAGCAGAGCGAGGGCGGTCCCGATCAGGACCGCTCGCCAGGGGCGAAAGACGGACAAACGATCTCCTCGAGGGGTGCCCCTTGGGGTGATTTGTGGGATCTTGTGAACCCACCGGGGAGCATCCTCGGTAGATCATGTGTTCGGTCGCAAGGGCGGGAATCTAGATTTAACATTCGCGGCCGAGGCGAACGCCTCCCCCACAAGGCCTTAAACGCGCAGCTAGCTGCGGCTTCGCCGGTCCGTGGCAGGGGAGGCGAGTTCCTGCCAGGTGACGGGAACACGACACGATCCGGCACCGGGCCGCGGGCAATTCGGTTGCACGCGCTTCCGGGAGCTTGCTACGTTCGCGGCTATGTCCAGCCCCGAGGCGTCAAGACGCTAGCCACCGGTCATCCGGTGGCTGTTCGCGCTGACGCCCGGCTCTCCGCGAGCCGCGCGGATCATCGTGATGCGGCCGGTTCCTCTACGGGGCAGGACCTCTTTCCGGCCTGCCCGCTTCCTTGTCGATCCTCGATGCGGTCGCGGAGTTCTTTCATGCCATTCGCTGTTTACCTGCTCGGACTGGCGGTCTTCGCCCAAGGGACGTCCGAGTTCATGCTGTCCGGACTCGTGCCGGGCATCGCGCGGGACCTGCACGTGTCCATCCCCGACGCAGGGCTGCTGACCTCGGCGTTCGCCGTCGGGATGGTGGTGGGGGCGCCGCTCATGGCGGTGCTGAGCCTGCGCTGGTCCCGGCGGTTCGCCCTGCTGGGCTTCCTGGTCACGTTCCTGATCGCGCACGTGGTGGGCGCGGTCACCACCAGCTACGGCGTGCTGTTCGGCACGCGGGTCGTCGCGGCGCTGGCCAACGCCGGGTTCCTGGCGGTGGCCATGGCGACCGCCATGTCGCTCGCGCCGCCGAACGCCAAGGCGCGCGCCACCTCCGTCCTGCTCGGCGGCGTCACGATCGCCTGCGTCGCGGGCGTGCCGGGCGGCGCGCTGCTGGGCGAGTTGTGGGGGTGGCGCTCGGCGTTCTGGGCGGTGGCCGCCGCGCTGCTCCCGGCCGTCGTCGCCGTGCTCCGGTCCGTGCCTTCCGGCGCTCCTGATTCCGCGGGCACGAGCGCGCGCGGGGAGTTGCGGGCGCTGCGGCGGCCCCGGCTGCTGGTGCTCCTCGTGCTGGGCGGCCTGGTGAACGGCGCCACGTTCTGCACGTTCACGTACCTCGCGCCGCTGCTCACCGGCGAGACGGGGATCGGGTCCTCCTGGATGCCGTTGATGCTGGCCCTCTTCGGGCTGGGCTCGTTCGCGGGGGTGACCATCAGCGGGCGGGTCGCCGACGTGCGGCCGGTCCGGCTCCTGACGGTCGGCGGGGTGGCGCTGGCCGCCGGCTGGGCCGTGTTCGCGGTGACGGCCGGGGCTCTGGTGCCCGCGATCGTGCTCGTGTTCGTCCAGGGGACGCTGTCGTTCGCCGTGGGGTCCACGCTGGTCTCGCAGGTGCTCTACGCGGCCACCGGCGCGCCCACGCTGGCGGGCGGGTTCGCCACGGCCGCGCTCAATATGGGAGCGGCGGTCGGTCCGTGGGCCGGCGGGGTGGCCATCGGGGCGGGGCTCGGGTTGCGGTCGCCACTGTGGGTGAGCGCGCTGCTGGTGGCCGCCGCCCTGGTGCTCTACCTCGGCAATCGGTACTTTGTCTGGGTTGCATCGCGTATGACCTAACCTGGCCGATATGCAGGTCAGGGACTTGAACGGCACGCAGCTGGCCGTGATCAGGCCGACGTCCGGCGGGCTCCCCCGGCACAGCCACGACGAGTACGCCATCACCCCCGGCCGCTTCCGGGCCGTCAACATCTGACAAGACCGCGAGTGCCTTCGACCACCAGAGTGAGCGCCATGTCCGAGGTCTTCATGCTGGCCCTGTGGGTGGGGTTGCTGTTCAACGCGGCGCCCGGTGCGGTGTTCAGCGAGTCGTTGCGGCGGGGCGTGCGGGGCGGGTTCGGCCCCGCGTTCGCGGTGCAGGTCGGCTCGCTGGCGGGCGACGCCGTATGGGCGCTGCTCGGGCTGGCCGGTGTCGGGGCGCTGTTCACCGTTCCGGCCCTGCGCGTGCCGCTGACGGTCGTCGGCTGCCTCCTGCTCGCCTGGCTCGGGCTGACGGGGCTGCGCGACGCGGCCTTCCCGCGTCCCGGCGCTCCCGGCGGAGTTTCGGGGCGGGGCGGGGTGACCGTCGGGGCCGCCATGTCGCTCGGCAACCCGTGGAACGTCGTCTACTGGTCGGGCGCGGCCGGCGCGGTCAGCTCCGTGCTGGGCCAGAACGCCGGCCTGGCGAGTCTCGCCACCTTCTTCACCGGCTTCATGACCTCCTCGCTGGCCTGGTGCTTCATCTCCGCGGGGCTCATCGCCCTGCTGCGCAGGGCCCTGCCGCCGCTCGCCGTACGGATCCTGGAGGCCGCGTGCGGGGCGGCGCTGCTCGTTTTCGCCGCGCTCCTCGCCGCCCGCCTCCTATGAGCTCCGGGAGAGGAGCCCCATCGACGAGGCGAACGCGTTCCGCGCCCACATGCCCAGGCGGTTCTTCGGCACCATCATGCGGACGTTCGGCCCGATCTGCTGCTTGCGCCTGACCAGCTCCCTGTGCTCCTCCTCGTACCTGCGGAAGGCGACCTGGTGGTCGGAGGCGCTCGCGAGCTCCTCCGCGAGCCGGTACGCCCCCACGACGGCCAGCTCCGCCCCGGCGCCCGACGCCGGGGACGCGCAGTAGGCGGCGTCCCCCACCAGCGCCACCCGCCCCGACGACCACGACGGCAGCCGCACCTGGCTCAGCGCGTCGAAGTAGAGCTCGGGATCGGCGAGCGCCCCTTCGAGCAGCTCGCCCACCCGCCATGACGTCTCGTGACCGAACGCCTCCTTCAACAGCGTCCTGTGCTGCTCGACGTCGCGATGGTCGTACTCCAGCGGCTCCGACCTGAAGATGAAGTACGCCTTCGCCTGGTCGTGGTTCCCCGACCGGTAGAGCCCCGCCATCTTGCCCGGCTGGTTGTACATCGTCACCCACCGGTCCTCCGCCAGCGCGGCGTCCGCGTTCGCGAACGCGAAATAGTGCCCCATGTGCCGCAGGAACCTCGCCTCGGGTCCGAAGGCCAGCCGCCGCACCGAAGAGTGCAGCCCGTCAGCCCCGATGACCAGATCGAACCGCCGGGTGGCACCTCCCTCGAAGGACACCGTCACGCCGCCGCCGTCCTCCTCCATCGACCGCACGGAGTCGCCGAAGACGTACTCCACCTCCGGCGCAGCCACCTCGTGCAGCAGCGCCACGAGGTCTCCCCGCATGATCTCGATCTCGCCGCCCCGGCTCATGTTCATCCGCGCCACGGCCCGGTCGGACGCGTCGACGAACTTGATCCCCCGCACGTCCGTCGCCGCGGCCCTGACCCGCGACATGATCCCCATCCGCTCGGCCACCTCGGTCGCCTGGTCCCGCAGGTCCACCCCGTTGCCGCCCACGCGCAGCCGCGGCGCCCGCTCGACCACCGTGGGCCGCATCCCATGCCTGGCCAGCCAGTACGCCAGCGTCTGCCCGGCGATGCTCGCCCCGACCACCAGAATCTCGGTCATCAGTTCTCCTTCCTGACCATCGGTCAGTACGAGACTATAGGCTCCCGACCCTCGGTCAGACAAGGTCTAGAATCGGCGGCGTGACGGACGACACTCGCTCGCGGATCCTCCAGGTGGCGCTCGACCTGTTCGCCGCGCAGGGCTATCACGCCACCTCGATACGCGAGATCGCGGAGAGGCTCGGGCTCACCAAGACCGCGGTCCTCTACCACTTCCCCAGCAAGGACGAGATCGTCGCGGCCCTGGCCGAGCCTTTGCTGACCGACATGGAGGCCGCGATCGACGCGGCCAACCGCGCGCCGGGAAGCGACGAGCGCCAGAAGCGGTGGGCGGTGATCGAGGGCCTGCTCGATGTCTGGCTGGCGCACCGCGACCTGCTGAGGCTGCAGATGCGCGACCTCGCGCTGGCCTCGGAGGGGTCGGTCTTCGAGCGTTTTCGAGACGCCGCCTACCTGGCCCAGCACATCATCGCCGGCCCGCTCGCCGACCACGTGGACCGCATCCGCGCGGCGCAGGCGTTCGGCATGCTCAGCGACCCCGTCGTGATGTTCGCCGACCTGCCGGCGGAGATGCTGCGGCCCGCCGTGCTGGCCGGGGTGGAACGCCTGCTGGAGGAGCGTCCGGAGCCCCAGAAGGCCCGCCGCCGCGGCAGGCCGGGGGCGATGACGCCGGAGGCGGTCGAGCGGGCCAGGCGCATGCACGCCTCTGGCGAGCACACCGCCGCCGAGATCGCCCGCGTCCTCGGCGTCTCACGCGCCACGCTCTACCGGCACCTGCCGCCACACTAATATTGAGACACTTTTCGCGACATTTTTGAGACTAGGCTTGTGGGTACCGGGAGGTGAAGATTGTCTGACACGGGCGATAAATCGGTGGTGTGCTGATATGCGCCCCAGCTACGGTTGTCGCAGGTCAGCAAGTGGACATGCCGTTGTCAGCGCGCTGTCCCTGCGGACCCGCGGCTCACCCGTACGGAATCGACCGACGGCGAGGCGATGGTCACCACTGGCGCCGTCCTGACGCCCCAGACGATCGCGAGCCGCGGGTCCTGGCCTCTCACCGACCGGCGAATCCGTCGAGGGCCTCGTAGATCTCTTTCCAGAGCGTCTGGCTCCCGGTGTGCCCGGAGTCGTCCACGACGACCAGCTTGGCCTCCGGCCAGGCCTTGGACAGCTCCCAGGCCGTCTCAAGCGGGCTGCTCAGGTCCAGGCGGCCGTGGATCAGCACGCCGGGGATCCCGGCCAGCCGCCCCGCCTCCCGCAGCAGCACGCCCTCCTCCAGCCAGGCGGCGTTGGCGAAGTAGTGGGAGCAGATGCGGACCAGCGCGTGCAGGGCCTCGGACGGGCGGTTGCTGTAGACGTTCTTCGTGCCGTTGGGCTCCGCGGAGATCACCGCGTCTTCCCAGGCCGTCCAGTCGTGGGCGGCCTTCGCGCGTACCTCCGGGTCGGGGTCTGCCATGAGCCGCGAGTACGCCGCCAGCAGCGCGAAGGTGTCGCCGTCGCGGTCGGCCCCGGGCACACCCTGCCTGAACCGCTCCCACTCCTCCGGGAAGAACCGGCCGACGCCGCGGTAGAGCCAGTCGATCTCGGAGCGACGCGTGCACACGACGCCCACCATGACCATCTCCGACACCCGCTCCGGATAGGCCTCGGCATAGGCCAGCATCAGCGTCGAACCCCACGAGCCGCCGTACAGCAGCCACTTGTCGATGCCGAGGTGCTCGCGCAGCCGCTCCATGTCGGCGATCAGGTGGTGGGTGGTGTTGGTGCTCAGGTCGGTGGCGGGGTCGCTCGCGTGGGGCAGGCTGCGGCCGCAGTTTCGCTGGTCGAACAGGACGATCCGGTAGCGCTCCGGGTCGAACGTCTTGCGGCTCGAAATCGAGCATCCCGATCCGGGGCCGCCGTGGATCACGAGCGCCGGCTTTCCCTCCGGGTTTCCGCAGACCTCCCAGTAGACGAGGTTTCCGTCACCGGTTTCGAGCATGCCGTGGTCGTACGGCTCGATGGGGGGATGCATGGAACGATCTTATCGAGGCGCCCGCGGCGGCCAGGCGGACCGCCGCGGACATAGGTCTAGGCGACCTTGGAAGAGGCAGCCGTCCAGGTGTTGCACGATCCGGGGTCGCCGGTGGCGAAGCCGCGCTTGGACCAGGCGCGCCTGGTGGCCACCTTGCCTTCGTCGCGGTCCTCACCGCGGGCGTCGCCGACGATCATGCTCAGGTAGTAATCCCAGTCCTTGGTGGTCCGCCCCTCCATGGGCCAGACGCTCTTCAGGAAGGCGCCGGCAAGGCAGTCCTTCTGGAGCCGGTAGCGGCGTTCCTGCTCGAAATACTCCGCGTTGTTGCGGTAGCGCACGGCGTCATAGCCGACCTGGATGCCGGTCAAATTCTGAACGTGATAGCCGTACATGTAGGCGGTCGTCTCGAACAACCAGAGGTCCCCGGGATCGGTGAGCCATGCCTTGCCGATCTGGACGAACAGCGTGCTGTTCTTTTCGCAGTACCACATCTGCGAGTCGTCTTTCATCGGCTTGAAGCCGCAGGTCTTGGGGATCTTGGCGACGTGTCGTACCTTGATCTTGGAGTAAGTCAGGTTGGCGCCGGTGAGGTGCTGTTCCCAGGCGGTTTCCAGGCAGGCGATGACCGCGTCGACGTAGGCGCGGACCAGCTTGCGGTCGCCCTTCTTGACCTCCGGCTCCGTGCAGGTCGTCGTGGGCAGCGGGCCCGCGTCATAAAGCGGGTTGGCGATGAGCTTGGGGTGCTTGACGGGATATGCGGCGGCCTCGGCGGTGGCCGTACCGGCTAAAGGCGCCATGAGGGCAGCCGCCAGCGCGGCTGTCATGAGAGGTTTCACGAGGCGTGAGAATAGGACCTCACGCTGATGAGGGCTAGATCCGGCTAAGAAGTAGGGGCTTCGACATGGACGGCAGGCATCCCGCACTCGCCCGGCTCGACCTCCTGGTCGGCCGGTGGACGGTTCAGCCGAAGGTGGACGGCCTCGGCAGCGCGTGGGCCGAGTTCGCCTGGCAGGACGACGGCATGTTCCTCCGCCAGTTCACCGACGCCGAGCCGCCTCCGCCCACCGCGCCGCAGGCGTGGCGGGACAACGCGCCGTTCCCGACCGTCGCCCTGATCGGGCTCGACGACGCCACGGAGGAGTTCACCATGTTGTACGCCGACGCGCGCGGCGTGCACCGGGTCTACCGGATGACGCTGGAGGGTGGCGAGTGGCGGATCTGGCGGCACGCGCCCGGCTTCATCCAGCGCTTCCACGGCACGTTCAGCGCCGACGGCGACACCGTGGACGCGCGGTGGGAGATGTCGGAGGACGGCCAGACCTGGAACCTCGACTTCGAGCTCACGTACGTGCGAGCGGTTCAGACAAGCATGTAGTCGAGTAGGCGGAGGTGCTCGTCGAGATCCCGAGAGAAGGAGTCGTATATGTCGTCGCATCCCGTACGGCGGTCGCTGTTCCTCCACGCGCCGATCCGGCGCCGGCCGCGCGCGATGCTCGAACAGATGCTGGCGCTCGTGGACGACGACACTCCACCGCAGGGCCCGGTCGAAACGCTGGAGCGGCGGCTCGCCGATCTGCTCGGCAAGGAGAGCGCGCTGTTCTTCCCGACAGGGACGATGGCCCAGCAGGTCGCCCTGCGCGTCCACGCCGACCGCCGCGGACGCCGCGCGTTCGCCGCCCACCCGCACTCCCATCTGGACGTGTGGGAGGAGCAGGGCTACAACGCGGTCCACGGCCTGTGGTTCCGCCGCGCCGGCGACCCGTACGAGCTGATGACGGCCCAGGACCTGGCCTCGGTCGGCGAGCCGCTGGCGGCGGCCGTCTGGGAGCTGCCGCAGCGCGACCTCGGCGGACTGCTCCCCCAGTGGGACGACCTCTGCGAGCAGGTCGCACTCGTACGGGCCACCGGCGCCGCCACCCACCTGGACGGCGCCCGCCTGTGGGAGGCGCAGACCTACTACCGGCGGCCGTTCGCCGAGATCGCCGCCCTGTTCGACTCGGTCTACGTGTCGCTCTACAAGAGTCTGCAGGGTGTGCGGGGCGCCGTGCTCGCCGCGGACGCCGCCACGGTGGCCGCCGCCAGGGTGTGGCGGCAACGGCTCGGCGGCGGCATCCCCGACGCCTGGCCCCTCGCCCTCGCCGCCCTGGCCGGCCTGGACACCCTGCTCCCCCGCATGCCCGCCTACCGGGACCACGCGATCGCCATCGCCTCGGCCGTCAACGCCGACGGCCTCGCCCGTGCCCACCCGAACCCACCGCAGACCCCGATGTTCCACATCCACCTGCCGGCCCCGCGGCGCGCCGTCGAACAGGCCGGGGAGTCGCTCCTGGCCGAGCACGGCATTCAGCTCTGGGGCCGGGTCCGCTCCGGCCCCGATCCGGACCGGTGCAGCTTCGAGGTGACAATCGGGGAGAACGCGATGGAGTTCACACCGGACGAGGTGGTCGCCCTCCTCCACGACCTGCTGGCCCGCACCTCTTAGCGGAAGTCGCCGGCGTGGTCGGCGGCCCACTGACGGAACGTGCGTGCCGGCGTCCCGGTGATCTCCTCCACCGCGGAGGTGATCAATCCGGAGTGAGGTCGCGTCTCTGCGCTGGCCAGCAGGGCTTCCACCAGCGCCGGTGGCCTCCCGTCCGCGAGCATCTGCTCGCGTGCGATCTCCACGGGCACCTCCTCGAAACGCAGCGGGCGTCCGACTGCCTCCCCGATCGCCCGTACCTGCTGGGCCCTGCTCACCACCTCTGGCCCGGTCAGCACGTACGTCGCGCCCTTGTGCCCGTCATCGAGCAGCACGCGCACCGCCACGGCCGCGACATCGCGCGGGTCGACCACGGCGGTGGCCGCGATGTCCGGCCCCCGTACGACCCCGGTGCCGCGGATCTGCGCCGCCCACCCGCGCGTGTTGGAGGCGATGGTGTTCGCCCGCAGGAAGGTCCACTGCAGGCCGGACCTTTCGATCAGGCTCTCCATGTCGGCATGGAGCTGGTTGATCGGGTCGCTCTGCCGCCCGGCTTCGGCGTTCACTCCCGACGACGAGAGGTAGACGACCCGGCGGGCATGGCCCTGGATCGCGTCCAGGACGGCGGAGGCGCCTTCGGTGGTGAGAAAGGGCCAGACCAGGAACACCGTCTCGACGTCCAGCAGTGCCGACTCCAATGTGTCCGGCCTGGACAGGTCCCCTTCCGCCACCTCCACCCCCGATGCAGGCCGACGTGCTTTCCTTACAAGCGCGCGCACGGGGCGGCCGACGGACACCAGCTGGGCCAATATCTCCTGGCCGACGTTTCCCGTCGCACCAGTCACAAGAATCCTGCTCACTCCCGATGTCAGCCTCGGATGTGGCGGCGCTATTCCTGCGGGAGCGGTACGTGGAGCGGCCGCCCGGCTGGAGGCGGGGGCAGTCACCTCGCTGGAGAACGACCCCTGCGATACTCCAGCGCATGAGCACGAGCATGCAGCCCCGTCCGATCAGCCCCGACCGCCCGACGCAGTGGGCCCTGCGCTCCGCTGAGCCGGGAGATGTCGAGATGATCGTGGAGTTGCGGGCAACGGTGCTACGCGCCGACCTGCAGCGGCTGGGTCGTTTCGACGAGCACCGGGTCCGGCAGCGCTTCCGGGAGTCCTACTCCTCGGACCACACGTCGATCATCGTGGCCGACGGCGATTTCGCGGGTTGCGTGACGTTGCGGCCGGGCGAGGACGGATGGTGGTTCGAGCACTTCTATCTCGCCCCGGAATTCCAGGGCCAAGGCCTCGGCTCGGCTGTTCTGCGAGCCCTGCTGGAGCGAACCGACGCCGAAAACGCGGCGGTCCGCCTGAACGTCCTGCAGGGCAGCCCCGCACGGCGGCTGTACGAACGCCACGGGTTCACCGTGGAAACTCAGGACCCGATCGACATCTTCATGGTGCGACAACCGGCTTTCGCCCTGGGAGGGAAGCCATAAAGGCCACCGGGGCATCACCGGGTGTGCCTTCCGCGGCCACGTCGTACATAAGCATCGCCACCGCCCCGGCGATCGAGACCCCCGGCCGGCCCCGGGAGCCTGACCAGGAGATGGGCGGGGTCCCATAGACTCCGGCCGTGATCAACGTGGTGGAGTGGACCAGGCTGGAGCCGTGGAGGGTCGCTCGTGCCCGGACTGACCGCGGTGAGACGGTGATCGTCAAGTGGATGGGTCCCCACTCCGGACGAGGCACGCATACCGAGGCATGGCGGCTGCGTACGGAGGTGGCTGCGCTCAGGTTCTTGTCGGAGGATCTCGAGATGATCCTTGCTCCGCGGGTGCTGGCGGAGGACCTGCCGGCGGCCCTCCTGATGCGCGCCTGATCGACTTCGAGTTCGCCGGCTTCACCCACGCCCTGCACGATGCCGTCTGCCTGCACGTTCCCGGCCCGGCCTGGATGTCGGTGGGCACTTCCGCGCAGGAGCGCGGGTCGGCGGCAGGCCCGGAGCCGGCCGAGGTCTACCGGCGTGCTCTGGCTGCCGGGGTGCCACAGGCCGAGGACGAGCGACGTTATGGCCTGGCCCTGGCGGCGGCGTGCGTGGCATTCGCGCTGGCCGGCCTGCGGCGCCTGCCCGTACTGGATGCCCGGCCGTCCGGCGACGACAGCAGAACACAGCTCGTCGCGATCCTGGAGGCCGCCGCCCACACTGCCCAGACCCATCGGGCCTTGCCTCAGCTGGCCGGCTTGTGCCGCCACCTGGCCGAGGCCTTACGCCGCCGCTGGCCCGACACAGACGTGGACATCACCGCACTGGCCCCCTACACACCCCGCCGGCGCTGACCGGCCTGTCCGACTTGGGTACATCGGAAGATCGCCTCCCCGGCCTGGATGACCCAGGCGAAGTGCGTTACAGCCCGGTGGCGCCGTCGATGAGTTCGCGGAGAATGTCCGCGTGCCCGGCATGCTGAGCGGTCTCTTCGATCATGTGCGTGTAGATCCACCTCAGCGACATCTGGCCGAGTCTCTTGGAGGGCACCGTGTCGTCGAGGGCGAATCCCGCCGCGATGTCACGGCTCTCCTGGCACACCTTGTCGTACTCGGCGATGAGGTGATCGAGGGTGTCGTCAGCGCCCAGCTCCCAGCTTTGGTCGTCACCTCTTGAGTTGCCGGGGATGTCGGCGGGATCGCGCTGTGCCAGGTGGCGCTGGAACCAGTTCCTTTCGACCGCGGTCAGATGCTTGATCAATCCCGCCAGCGTGGTCATCGAGGGCACGATCCGCCGACGCGCGGCCTCCTCCGGGACGCCCACGACCTTCGCTTTGATCTGTCTGCGCTGGCAGTCCAGAAACGCTTCCAGGACTTCACGTTCAGTCCCGGTGCTGACCAGTTCTTCCGGCCACAATGGCGTGGACACGACCGTACCTCCGTATTTTGTCGACAAGCATTCATAATCGGGCTCTTCGCCGGTTCCGGCCACCCGACCGGTGAACCTGATCGTCAGCTGGATCCGCCGCGTCCGCCAAGCCCGCTACGGCTCGTTGAAGGGCCGCCCGGTAAATCCTCTGAGATGTGGCCACGGGGAGACATTGACCGAGTACGGGCTGTTTCGTAGGTTCAGGGGGCTTGTTGGACGGCATCGCCAGGAGGCGACCATGACAGCACGGTCCAGCACCACACCGCCTTGGCCGGACCTTCCACCTGGTCCGTTCGGGACTTCCTCGCCCGAGCTGGCCCGCAGGCTCGCCGAGGCTCCCATGGAGCCCATCACGATGCCGAGCGGAGACCGGGTGCCCATGATCGTCAGGTACAAAGACGTCCGTGCTGTTCTCGCCTCTCCGGACAGCAGCCGCAACCTGCGGGCACCCGGCCTGCCCAGGATGGTCAGCGGGACCGCCCTGGAGGATGACCCCGCGGCGCTGATCAACCAGGACGCGCCGGAGCACACGCGCTACCGCCGCATCATGCAGGGCGCCTTCACCCCCAGGCACATTGAGCGCTGGCGGCCTCGCGCGGCGGCGATCGCCAACGAGTTGATCGACGCGGCCGGCGAGGAGTTCGACGTGGTCGCCGATTTCGCCCTGCCGCTTCCCGCGCGGGTGATCTGCGAGATGCTCGGCGTCCCGATGGACCGGTTCGAGCAGTTTCGCGGCTGGACGGAGATGTTCCTGTCCACTTCTGAGGCGAGCAGCGAGGCCAGGGGCGAGGGATTCGCCGCATTCATGGCGTACGCCGGCGAGCTGATCGCAGAGCACCGGGTCAGGCCGGGCGATGACCTCATCGACCTGCTCATCGAGGCGCGGGACGAGGGAGACAGGCTGAGCGAGGCTGAGCTGACCCACATGGTCTTCACGCTGATCATGGCCGGGCACGAGACCACTGCCTCGATCATCATCCGGGGCACGTTCCGCCTTCTGTGCCACCCCGAGCAGTACGCGCAGTTGGCGGCGCGACCCGAGCTGCTGGAACCGGCGGTGGAGGAGATCCTGCGCTGCGAGGGGCCCGGGGGGAACGGCCTGCTCCGGCTGGTCACCGAGGACATCGAGCTGTCCGGTGGCGTGATCCCGGCGGGCACCGTCGTGCTGCCCAACCCCACGGGCGCCAACCACGATCCGTCGGCGTTCGGCGATCCACGGCGGTTCGACATCCGCAGGTTCGCCGGGACGGAGGTCGAACCGCACATGTCGTTCGGCCACGGTCCCCACTACTGCCTGGGGGCGAACCTGGCCAGGATGGAGCTGCAGGAAGCCTTCCGCGCCTTGGTGACGCGGCTGCCCGGCCTGCGTGCGCAGGAGGATCTGTCCACGCTGCGGTGGACCGACGACGGGCTGATCTATCGCCCGCTCCGGCTCCTGGTCAAGGGGGGCTGAGGCACTTCTGGTACGGGCATGGCGCTCGCGGCCGGCCGCGGTGACGCGCTCTGTCCGTTTTCAAAGCGGCCGGCGCGTGTAGGTGAGGAAGGCCGCTCCGCTGTCCAGGACCGTACTGGCGGTCAGGGTGAACTGGCGCGGAGCGGCTTCGGCCTTCCCGGCGAACAGCGGGATGCCCGCGCCGACGGTGACCGGATTGACCTTGAGGACCAGTTCGTCGATCTCCGGATAGAGGGCGCCCGCCAGTTCGGCGCCGCCGACGAGCCAGATGCCCCTGCCATCTTCGGCCTTGAGTTGTCTGACCGTCTCCAACGGGTCACCGGCGACCAGCTCCACGGTCGGGTCGGGGCTCTGGCCCAGGGTGCGGGAGAAGACCAGGTGCCGCAGGTGCGGGTAGGCGTTGGTCACGCCCTGGTCCAGGCCTACCTGATAGGAACGGCGCCCTTCCAGGACGGTGTCGAAGCGCGTGCCCGGCGCGGTGACGCCGAGCGCCTGGCGGGCACCCTCCGGCAGCGTTTCGGGATAGTCCGCGATGATGTGGTCGAGATAGTCCTGCGTGACAGTGAAGATCCGGCCCGTTGGGTCGCCTCCGTCGGGCCCGGCGATGAAACCGTCGAGGGTCGTGGCGATGTAATACGTCAGCGTACGCATAGTGGGTGTCATCTCTCAGTGGTGTAGTGGAGGAGGTGCTCGTCGGAGAAGACCCGGCGCAGGCCAGGCCTTCTCCAGGACTCGCCGGGCTGCCAAGGGCTAGCGGAGGCCGCCGGGCTTGATGGCCGGGCGCGGGCGCGGGACCGAGCGCGGCTTGAAGGGCTGCACCGGATCCTTGCGCGGCTTGTCGCGCCGGTCGCTTCGGTTCGCCGGGGTGGCCGCGAGAGCGGTGAACTCGATGCGCACATATCTCCTAAGCGGTGCGGTTGATGTACTCTGTCTGAAGTGCTTTGAATTTAGTACTCCACTTGAAGTGGTGTCAACTCATCTTCTCGGAGGAATCTCATGCGGCAGAACCCCGCCCGGCGTACCGCGCTCCTGGATGCGGCCATCGACGTCCTCGCCAGCGAGGGCTCACGCGGGCTGACGCTGCGCGCGATCGACAAGGAAGCAGCCGTGCCCGCCGGAACGGCCTCCAACTACTTCGCCAACAGGGACGACCTGCTGGCCCAGGTGATGCGGCGCACCCGCGAACGCCTCACCCCCGACCCCCACGCGCTGGCGGAGACGATGAAGCAGACGCCGTCACACGAGCTGGCCGCCGAGCTGATGCGGCAGCTCCTCACCCGCATGCGCAACGACCGTGCCGGCAATTTGGCCATGCTGGAGCTGCGCCTGGAGGCCGCCCGGCGTCCCGAGCTGCATGCCGAGCTCAGCGACTTCCTCTCGGCCGAACACCAGGAGGTCATCGACTATCACCTGGGCGCGGATCTACCTGGCGACCGTACGGGCGTCGCGCTGCTGTATTTCGCGATGCTCGGCGTGATCGTGGACGAGCTCACCGTCCCGGCGATTCTCGAGCCCTACTCGACCGACGAGCTGATCGGGCAGATGGTGACCCGACTCCTCCGTTGACGCCACTTCGTCTTGAACAACCACACTCTGGACGTTCCTCTCTAGCGTCACCTCCGAGAGGCTTCGAGAGCCGAGCCCACCCGTGCGCTGTGCCGCATGAAGCCGACCGTCTGCATTCCAAGGATGAGCACGCTGCTGGCGGTCAACGCCACCCACAGGCCGGCCAGCCCCCAGGCCGCCGCCGCAGGAGTCATCGCCAAAGCGAGCACGCCATACCCCGCGCCGGCTGAGCCCAGGCTCCAGGTCGAGCGCTTGAGCCCCATCAGGCTCCAGGACATCACGATCGCGCAGTTGTTGGTGAGGGCGTAGACCGCCAGCAGCGGCAGCAGGACGAGGGCAAGGGCGAGCACCGTGGCATCCGAGGTGAACAGCCCGAGCACCACCTCGCCGAGGAAAAGCAGCATGAGCCCGCCGGCCAGCAGTCCGGCAGCCGTGATCGCCAGGGCCGCCCGGTTGAGTCGGCGGACCTCACCAGGGGAGGCTGCTCTGGCGATCTCCGGCGTCACAGCCTGTACAACAGCGAAACCGACCAGGCCAAGGAATCCCTCCAGCGATATGAGGATCGCGTGGGCAGCACCCCCGTCGGCTCCTGTCCGTGCGGCGGCGTAGGTCACGCCGCCCATGACCGTGAACTTGATGACCAGCGTGGCGGACATCGGGATGCCTACTTTGGCCATGCGTAGGATCTCCCGCGGCCGGGGGCGTCCAGGCCACAGAGACTGCCCAGCCAAATCAGGTATGCGCAGCAAGAGCACGTTCGACACGGTGAGCGCGAGGGCGGTGGATACCAGGAGCGCGATGCCGGTGCCCTGGATGCCCATCCCGGGCACAAGGGTGAGGAGCAATATGATCTCCACGGCTGTGCTGGACAGGCTTGATCGGAGCACCAGCCGACTGTGCCCCAGCGCGATCAGCATCCCGTTGGCGCCGCTGCCCGCTGAGAACAACAGCACTTGGAGAGCCAGGAGCAGGGGCAACATACCGAACTCGGCTAACACCTCATGGGGCACCCCGCTGACCCGCGCGATCAGGGGGACACCCAGCATGACGCCTGCGCCAACCGTTCCGAGCCCTACGGTCAGCCAGCGCGCGTCTTTCAGGATGGGCAGCGCCTCAGCGGGACGGTCACGGCAGGCGGCGATGAACGGGGCCATGCCACGCAGCCCGCCAGACACCGCAGCCGTGACCGGGGCGAGTACCGCGCTTGCGAGCGCGAAAGCCGCCAATTGGGTTGTCGCCTGGTGTCCGAGGAGGGAGGTGCCGATGAGCTGGGCGACGACGCCGGCGCTCATGGACAGGAAGAGAGGAACTGCCGCGTTCAGGATCGCGCGATGAGGAGAAGGCATAAAAAGCAAAATCCCGGGCGATCACTCGCTCGGGATGCAAGATAATTATACCATTCCATGCCGCTTAACAGCGTGCTGGTGAGGCGCACCACGGCCGCCATACTCAGCAGGAAAACCAGATGTCCTTCACCTGCGCAGCAGCATCCTGAGCAGATAAATGTGTGACGTCCACTTGGATGTCGCTACCCGTGAAATCGTCCTGCTGGTCGTGCAGCGCGCGGAACTCCTCTGGTGTCAGGTACACAGGCCGGGTCCCCGCTCGTCTCTCCGCCTCGCGGAAGTCCACCCCGAGCTTCAGAATCAGCACGTCAGGCAGTGAGGCTCGATAAAGCTCGGCGGTGCTGTCCGTCAGCACATCCACGATCACCACGTCGATGTCGCCGTCCAAGAAGTTCCGGGCCACCGCACAGCCGTTAAGCACCCCCAGTCGTTGCTGGCGAAGACCTTCCAGACCGTTCCATGGCGCGGTATGGCCGCTGACGACCAGATGCCGAACATCGTCGATGTCGATGAGGGCAGCACATGGCCGTCCTTGGGCAACGAGGCGACCGATCGTGCTCTTGCCCACCGCCGGAGGTCCCGTCAAAACCAACGCTCGCACAACGTGATCCTCTCGCACGAGCACCCCAGCCACGCGTCCCCACCTACATGCGCCTCTACGGCCACAAGAAAAGCCCCGCCTGGAATTCCGGGCGGGGCATTTTTGCGTTTCAGGACGTTTTACCCGTCACGTACTGCTGCCACCACGGCAGTTTGGCGGTTGAGAGGACGTCCTCGCACTGACAGTTCCCACAGCCCGGTGTCATCACCAATCTCCTCGCCTCGGGGGAAGGCGGTTGTACCCGCGTGACTACGTTTCTAGCCTGGCCAACATGCCAGAACTTCGAATTCTCGCCGCAGAGCTACAGCTCGGTGACATCGTCGAAGGCTGGGAACGAACCGAACCCTTCAACCCCCTCTACCCGTGAAGACCTCGGCCTGAACGAGGCCGCCTGGCGGGCCATGCTCATCCAGGTGGGCCTGAGCCTGGAGTCCACGCACATCCCCCTCACCAGCCGGGAGGGCTTCATCAAGCACCAAATCGTCAGGGTCATCCGGGGCGAGCCCAACCCCGAGGCCGGGGAGATGCGAAGACTCGTCGATGGCCAATGATCACCCGCGGGTAGCCGCCCGCCAGCCTCGTTCGTGTCGGTCGGGTCAAATCAGGTTTGGCACTCGCAACGTTGCGGTACGTTGTCGAGCGCTACAGAGCGTAGTCAGGGGGAGTTCCCTGCAATCCGACAGGAGATCTCGATGCGCATCACCGCAGCACTGACCGGCGGCCTCCTGGCCGCAGCAGCCGCCTTCATTGCCGTCGCTCCCGCCGCGTCGGCAACAACCTCAGCCGCTCCAGCTGTCACCCGCCACAAATGCAAGGCGGGCGGTGGGACCGTTACGAAGGCTCAGGCTCCTGCCCAAGGTCGCGTATGCAGTGGTGGCACACACGACGGAGAGCAAATCCGCAAGAAGGCAGCCCAGTGACGGCGAAGACCTGCTGACCTGAGCGTTCCTAGGCGGGCCCCTTCCGAGGGGCCCGCCTCTCGTTATGCGCCCCGAGCCCGGATTCGACCCACGTGTCCCACCAGCGCGGCGTGGCCACGGAATAGCCGTCGCGCTGCTTCCTCGGCCGGTCGGGGACGACCTCGTCACCTTCTAGGTGGCTGAGGTCCACGGCGTTTGGCCGCCTGCATTGCGGTCAGCCGGTGGACATAGAGAGCGGTGACGACCGCTGCCGGCACAACCAGCACGTGGAGGGTCAGACCGATCCAGGTCAGCGGCTCGAACACGTACCAGCGGGTGAACGTCCCATCGGAATCCTCTTGGGGGTAGTTCACCTCGATCAGCTCCGTCCATGGGGTCCAGAAGAGGGGCCAGGTGAGGAAGGTGGCCAGCCAGACGAACCACCAGGTGTGGAGGAGACCGGCGGGGGCCATACCGCCGCCCCGGCCGGGCGGGCTGGAGGCATGCCAGACGTCGTTGGCGATCTGCTTGGGAAGGAAGACGTTCCCCACCGGGATGAACCAGCCGACCACCGCCATGAACGGGGGGTACCGCAGCTGCCCGGGAGTGAGCCGCTCGGCGACGGCGCGCACCCGGGCGAACCAGATCAGCCAGCCCACCACCAGCCCCACCCCGAAGAGAGCCTGGGCGCCCGTCAGGACGTAGGCGGTTTCCTCCATTTCTGTCCGGTTACCCCACCAGGTGGAGTACCCCAGGTACTGGTCTGTCGGGTCGGCGGCGACAATGAGCTGCTGGACGGCCGTGAGTACGGAGACCAGGGCGAAGAGGGCGAGGAGCCAGTAGACACCGGCCCGGTATCCGTCGGCGGGGAGCGCCCGGCCGCGCGCGCGGCGGCGTTCGTCGACCAGCCGGGGCCGCAGTACCTTCGGCTGCTGATGCGGCTGGTTGCCGGTGGCGGGGGCCTCGGGGGCGGCGACGGACATGGTGAGCCGGGCAGTGAGCGGTTGCGGCGGGCCGGTCGGGGCCGCGGCCATCGCCTCTGTGGCCTGGGCCGCGCCGGGTGCGTCGCCCGCGGCGAGGATCATCCGGGTACGCGGATCCTCCTGGTCGAGAAGCTGCACCGCTTCCTGGCCCAGCCTGGCCAGAACCTCCGACGGCAGCCACGGCCCCAGCAGGCGGTACTGCGTCTCTTCCCGTTCCCGTAACTGGGCCAGGGTCGGACGGTCGGCCGGGTCCTTGGCCAGGCAGTCCTCGATCAGCCCCAGCAGCGGCTCCGGCACGCCGGTGAGGTCCGGCGGCTCGTGCACCACCCGGTACATCAGGGCGTGCAACTGGCTCTCCGGCGCGTCGAACGGCAGCCGCCCGGAGGCGGCGAAGGCCAGCACCGTGCCGAGCGAGAAGATGTCGCTCGCCTCGGTCAGGCTCTCGCCCCGGATCTGTTCCGGTGACATGAAGCCGGGCGAGCCGATCACCGCCCCGGTGGAGGTCAGGCCCCCGGTGGTGGAGGCATCCAAGGCGCGGACGATGCCGAAGTCGATCACCTTCGGTCCGTCGATGGTCACCATCACGTTCGACGGCTTCAGATCGCGGTGGATGAGCCCGGCGGCGTGGATGTCGCCCAGCGCCCGGCACAACCCTGAGGCCAAGCCGCGCACCGAATGCTCTGGCAGCGGCCCGCGCTGCTCCGCCACCACCTGATGCAGGGTCGGCCCGGCGACGTACGCCGTGGCCACCCAGGGCAATGCCGCCTCCGGGTCGGCGGCCAGCACGGCGGCCGTCCACTCCCCGCCGACCTGCTGGGCCACGGCGACCTCCTTGGCGAACCGCCGGCGGAAATCCGGGGCCGCCGCGAGATCGGCGCGGATGGTCTTCACCGCCACCATCCGGCCGCGTGGCGACCGGGCGAGGTAGACCACCCCCATGCCGCCTTCCCCAAGCCTGCCGATGAGCTGGTAGTCGGCGATCCGGTCGGGGTCCTGCCCTTGCAGAGGCTGCACAGCTGGCGGCTCCCTCTCCTTGAGTATCGTGCGGCGGATCATAGCGACGCCTCGTGGTTCCTGCCACGATCAAGCCTCTCCGGTTCGATTTCCACGCTACGAGACCGCCTCACCGCTGTGTTCGAGGTGCTCCTGGGCTCGTCGTCCGGGGGCAGATCTCCCGGTACGGCAGGCCGGGCAGATATTCCTGCCACTCCGCGCCCGTCAGCGACCGCCCGGCCCGGCAGGCACCCGCCCAGCACGGCGTTCGCCG
>NZ_JBFAMX010000116.1:0-24723 GCF_040659615.1 Nonomuraea sp. NPDC049784 | reverse complement strand
CCAGGGTGCCGACCTCACAGGCGAGCACCTCGGCCAGCGGCGCGCGGCCCGCCGCGGCGGCGCCTTCGGCGGTCTCCATGACGAAGACCGCCGCCCCCTCCCCCACCGCGGCATCCGGCGCCAGCGCGCCGGACAGGTGCCAGGCCCACGCGGATTGGGGGCACAGCTCCTCCACCGCACCGACCAGGGCACGCTCGATGTGGCCTTGGATGATCGCGTTCCTGGCGTAGCTGACCGCGCCCAGGCCCGACACGCGGCCGTCGGCGATCGTGGCGTTCACGCCGCGCAGCGAGTTCCAGATGGCGATCTGGCTCGCGCAGAAGTTCATCACCGAAGGCGGGAAGAGCGTGGCCTGCACCAGGTAGGGCTTCTCACGCACCAGCGTCTCGCGGGAGAACTCGGTGGAGCTGCGGATGCTGCCGGTGCTGGTCCCGATCACCACGCCGGTTCGCGCGCGGTCCTCATCGCTCAGAGCGGTGTCCAGCGCCGCCAGCGCACGATTGCTCGCCACCAGGGCGAGCCGCGTGGTCCGGTCCAGAGTTCTGATTCCCTTTTTGCCCAGATACTCCTCAACCCTGAGATCGGGAATCACCGCCAGCGGGATCGGCGGGTACTCCCCTTCGGGTGCCTCCGCCTGCCCTGCCCCATTCCGTGGAGCGGTGAGCGCCTCCAGGCCGATGCCCGAAGGCGAGACCACGCCGCAACCGGTGATCACGAGTGGCGCCGACGTCGTCACGCGACCCTCCCCAGGATGGTGATCGCATTGTTCCCACCGAAGGCGAAGCCGTGGTTCTGCACGATCCGCGGCGAGGCCGGCCGACCCGTCCCCGGGACGCAGTCCACCCCCGGGCCCAGCGCCGGATCGATCTCCGTCACGTTGGCCGTGGGCGGCAGGAACCCGTCATGCAGCGCCATGCAGCAGATCAGCGCGCCGAAGCCGCTGGCGGCGCCCATCGTGTGGCCGATCATGGATTTGATCGAGCTGATCGGCGGCAACTTGTCGCCGAATACCTCGCGCACCGCCTTCACCTCCGTGGCGTCGTTGGTCGGGGTTCCCGTGCCGTGCGCGCAGATGTAGTCGATGTCCTCGGAACGCACCCCGGCGTTGCGGTGCGCGGCCCGGATGCATTCCGCGATGCTCGTGGGATCGGGCGCCACCGGGTGCTTGGCATCGCAGTTGACGCCGTATCCGAGCACTTCCGCATAGATGCGGGCGCCTCGGGCGAGGGCCCCCTCCAGCGGCTCGAGGAACAACGCGACCCCGCCTTCCGCGGTCAGGATCCCCGAACGATTCGTGTCGAACGGCCGGCACACCGACTCGGCCAGCGCTCCGAGCCGGTAGAAGCCGGCGTGCTCCCAGCGATTGACCGAATCGGCCCCGCCGCTGATCATGAAGTCCGCCTCGCCGGTACGCACCAGGTCATAGGCATAACCGAGCGTGTAGTTGCTCGCCGAGCAGGCCGTGGCGATGGTGTGCGCCTCCCCGGTGAGGGCGAGCTCGGCGTTGACCGCGGCGGCGATGCGATTGGCCGGCGCCCGGCGGGCCAGAGCCGGGTCGATGTCCTTGAGTCCTTCGTTGACCCACTGGCCCACGAGTTCCTCGATCACCGCCGACTCACCGAGCGTCGTCCCGATCGCCGAACCCGCACGCGCCGCCGAGACCTGAGCGGGATCGATCTCGGCGTCGATCAACGCCAGCCGCGCGGCGGAAGCCGCGAACAGGCTGCTGCGGCCCCACTCCTCGATGCGCAGCCTGCGCAGCACCTGGCTCGGGTCGAAGTCGTGGACCTCGCCTGCATAGGTGTGCGGGAACCCGCTCGCGTCGAAGCTCCGGATGGGCGACACGCCGTTCCGCCCCGCCCTGATGGCGTCCGCGAAGGCGCGGGCCCCCGTTCCGAGACTGCTCACCGCTCCGAGCCCGGTGACCACGACCCGGCGCGACGCCGTTTCAGGCATCGGTGTTCTCTGCCTCGTAACGGAGCACCAGCTCGACCACGGCCCCCAGGTTGACCATTTCGGGAAGGGCCTCGCTCGGGATGCGCACGCCCATGGACCGCTCGATGCTGGCGATGATGTCAATGGCCAGCAGCGAGTCGGCGCCGTGCTGGTTGACGAAATCGCTGGTGTACGTCAGCTCGTCCGGCTCGATCTCCAGAACGTCGACGAGAATTTCACGGATCTGCTGGAGCCGCTCAGCCTGGATCGCCACTTGGGACATCATGCTTCCTTTCGGTTAGGCGGCGCCCTCTAGCGCCCGGTGGATCATTTCCGCGGCTTGCCGGTTGCCGCCGTCGGTGAAGTGCACGGTGTCCGCGAACGCGTCGCCCTCGAACAGGTCGGCGGACAGGTTCAGGAAGGAGATCCCCAGGTCGGCGCAGCCCTTGGCGTACAGGCCGGCGTAGGTGTCCCAGTTCGCCTCGATGGCGCTGTGCAGGACGCCGAAGACGGGTGCGTCGAAGTCGTAGCGTGCCTTCTCCTCGGGGCTGAGCTGTCTCGTGCGCGAGGTCACGAGCGGCTGCAGGCAGAACAGGATCCGGGTACGTTCGCCGGCCGCCCGTGCGAGGAACCCGAGGTGCTCGAGCCGTCTGCGGGCGGCCGCCTCCATCCGGGGCACGGTGTCGGCGAGGTTCCAGGCGGCGGGCTTGCCGCGCTTGCGGCGTCGCGACTCCAGATCGGGGACCGCTTCACCGGAGGCGAGGGTGGCCAGGTCGAACAGCGGGATCTCGGCGAGCTCGGTGAACGTGCGCTCGTACGAGACGGCTCCGAACAGCCCGCTCGGGTCGAGCGAGCCCACCAGATTGACGAAGTCGGGGCCCCCGCCGATGACCACGACGGTGGACGCCGCGTGCAGGAACGGTGTGGCGGCGACCATTTCCTGGAGGGAGACGGCCGCGCACAGGCCCAGGTTGAGCTGCCGGGTCCCGGAGACGAAGGCCAGGTGCGAGGGAGGCGAGTTGCGGTCGGAGGTCGCCGCGAGGCCGACGGCCACCGAGTTGCCCAGCACTATCCCGCCGCCGCCAGCGGCGAGCCACGTCGTGGTGTCGACCGTGCCGAACGGTGAGTCCGAGAGGCGGAATCCCTCCTCATCGGTGTTGAGCACGGATGAACGGTGCCCGGGAGGGAGAGTGAAGCCGAGAAAGGGATGCGGATAGAGATCGATGCCATGCCTTTCGAGCAGCATCCCGCCACGGTGTCGCCGAGCGAATGACTCGTGCGCGAATTTCGGGGTGGATCTCATTGTTCGACAGTCACCGCAGACGGTTGAGGGCGGCTCGCGCCCGGCTCGACGAGGAGGCTTTCCAGCGAGTTCACGACCTGGGCCGGGGACGGCTGGCCGGACATCTCTGCCTGCAGCCGCCGCGCGGCGGCCGCGTGATCCGGTTTCGCCAGCAACTCCGCGAGACGGTCCCTGATCGCCCCCGGCTCCGCGTCCGGCGCCGGGAGAACCAGGCCGGCGCCTGCCTCGGCCAGCCGCCCGGCATGGCGCTGGTGATCGGGCAGCCGCGGGAGGTGCAGCTGCGGCAGCCCGTGCGCCAGCCCGGTCAGCAGGGTGCCCGCGCCACCGTGAGCCACGACGAAATCACAGGCCGGCAGCAGCAGATCCAGCGGCGTTCCCTCGGTGACGTACGCGTCGGGCGGCAGCTCGCCGAGCAGCGGCCGCTGCTCCGGCGTGACCGCGACCACCACCTCCACGTCGAGGTCGCCGATCGCCCTGGCCACCTCCCCCGCCAGGAAGAGCTCCGGATCCACCCGGCTCGGCGTGGTGCCCCATGTGACGCACACGCGCGGACGACCGGACGGCGCGGGCAGCGCGGCCGGCAGACTGCCGGGACCGTTGTGGGGCAGATAGCGCATCGGCAGCCGACGGGAGCCGACGGGAACCTGCAGCCCGCCGGGGCACGGGTCCACGGTCGCCACGCCGAACGGATCGACGCCGTCCAGCCCGAGCTTCGCGCAGAGCGGGGCGAGCACGTCCGGGAGGAACCGGCCGACGACGCTCATGAGATCGGTGCCGAACAGGTGCCGCACGGCCGGGATGCCGAGCGCGGCGGCGGCCAGCGGTCCCGCGAAGGCGGTGGGCTCGAACACGATGAGGTTCGCGCGCCACCGCCCGGCCAGCTCGATGAGATCGTCCGCCATCGCCTCCGCCAGCTCGGTCAGCAGGCCGAAGACCCGCGGCCCGCCGCCCGCCGGCCGCTGCGCCGACGGCGGCGGGAACACGATGTCGTGGAAGGTCGCCACCGCGTCCACGTCCCGTCCGACCGGCGCCGCCGGCAGGCCGGTACGCAGGATCGCGCCGGTGAGCTCCGGCTGGCTCGCCACCAGCACGTCATGGCCGGCGGCCCGGCAGGCCCACGCCAGCGGCACCATCGCGTACAGGTGGGACGGCCACGCCCAGGTCGTGAAGATTATCCGCATGCGCCCAGAGCACCACGAGCTGGTTGTCGATGCCTCGAGTGGTACTGGAGGCACTCTCGACTCACCGCGGCACAGCCAGCTGGGTGACGGAGCGCAGCATGCTGCTCTTGAACGTCTTGACGAACCCCTCGGGGGTGGCGGTGTCGCGAGGGGAGTTGAGGTACGGCTTGAGCTTGCGCTCGACCTCCTGAACGCCCGGCTGGACGGCCATGTGCTGCGCCACGGCGTCGAGGTCGCCTTCGAACTCGATGAACCGGACCAGCAGGCCGTCCCTGATGAACACCGCCGTGGCCAGGATCCGCCCGGCCTGCTCGCCGTCGGCCCCCGGCACCACCGCCGACTTCGGCCGCTGGAAGCCGGAGAAGACCTCGGCGACCTGGTCCTCATAGCCGCTCTTGATGTCATAGGTGATCGCCACGAAGGGCATCGTGTCCTCCCAAGGGATGTTCCGGTCTGTACGGCACGCAGCATGCACCGCCGTACTCGGATGAGACTCGAAGCCACCCGCGACCCGAGCGAGGCTTGAGCCCGCCGTGGAACCCTCCGGCAAGCGCACCGCTGCAGCCGGAGAAGGAGAGCATTGATGACGACGCCTGACGAAAACGCCCCGGTCCTCATCGTCGGTGGCGGATACGCGGGCCTGGCCTCGGCACTGTTCCTGTCGGGGCATGGCGTGCGCCCGGTGCTGGTGGACAAGCAATCGGGCGTGTCCATCCAGGGCCGCGCACGCGGGATCAACCAGCGGACCATGGAGCTCTATCGCCCCCTGGGCCTGGCCTCGCCCATCGCGGCGGCCGGCGCGCCCTTCGACACCGAATCGGGTGTCGTCCGGTGCGAGAGCCTCGCGGGCGAGTGGACCTGGCTGCTGGGGGACGATTCGCCGCGGGCCATTCCCGAGCTGACGGCCGGCGAGTACGTGATGGCCGACCAGCGCAGCGTGGAGCCGATCCTGATCGACGCCGTTCGTGGTCTGGGAGCCGACATCCGGTTCAACACGCAGTGCCTCTCGGTCGACGTGGACGCCGAGGGTGTCACGGCGGTGACCGAGGACCGGGTCAGCGGGGAGCGGCGCACCATACGGTCGGACTACCTGATCGCGGCCGACGGCTTCCGCGGCGCCATCAGGCGCCGGCTGGGCATCGACCATACGGGTCCGGGGGTCACGCAGAACTGGGTCACCTTCATCGTCGAGGCGGACCTGGCGGACCTCCTGACCCAGCGGGCCATGCTCTGGATCGTGGTCAACGCCGAGATCGGCTTCGGCTCGTTCCTCACCACCGCGGTCCCCGGCCAGTGGGCGATCAGCTTCACCTACGACCCCGCTGAGGAATCCGCCGCCGACTTCACACCGGCACGATGCGAGAAGGTTGCCAGGACGGTCATCGGCCGGGACATCCCCGTCACGGTCGTGGACATCGCCTGCTGGGAGGAGGCTGTCGGGGTCGCCGATCGCTACCGCGACGGCCGGGTCTTCCTCGCCGGCGACTCCGCGCACGTCTGGTCGCCCGCCGGCGCGATGGGGGCGAACGCCGCCGTTCAGGATGCGCACAACCTGGCCTGGAAGCTCGCCGGGGTGCTCAACGGGTGGGCGGGAGAGGGCCTGCTCGACACCTACGAAGCCGAGCGCAGGCCGGTGGCGCGGACGCTGGCGGACATCACCGTCCGGCGGCAGCGGGCCAGGTTCTCGAACCAGCCGTACGAGGACGATGTGGACGACCTGGTGTGCGCCCTCGGCCAGCGCTACGGGCACGACTCGGTCTACGGCGACCAGGTGGTGGCGCGAGCCGAGCCCGGCGCACGTGCGCCGCACCTGTGGCTGCGCCACGAGGGGCGCCGGATCACGGTGCACGACCTGTTCCACGATGCGTTCGTCCTGCTCACGGGGGCTGACGGCGCCGTGTGGACGGAGGCGGCGGACAAATGCGCCGCCCAGCTGGGCGTCCCATTGCGGGCCCATAGCGTCGGCCGGGAGCTGGTCGATGTGGACGGCGCCTGGGAGGCCCGCTACGGCGTGGGCCGGGACGGGGCGGTGCTCGTGCGGCCCGACGGCTACGTGGCCTGGTGCGCCCCTTCGCCCACCGCGAACCCCGAGGCGACGCTCCGCGACGCGCTCGGCCGGACTCTGGCGAGACTGTCATGAGCGGCATCTCCAAGGTCCTGATCGTCAACCGTGGCGAGATCGCGGTCCGGATCGTCAGAGCCTGCAAGGACCTGGGTCTGACCAGCATCGCCATCTACTCCGAACAGGACCTGAACGCGCTCCACGTCAAGCTCGCCGACCAGGCGTACGCGCTCGGCGGGACGAGCCCGGCCGAGACCTACCTGGCCATCGACAAGGTGCTGGCCGTGGCCGACCGTGCCGGCGCGGACGCGGTCCATCCCGGCTACGGATTCCTGGCGGAGAACGCCGACTTCGCCGAGGCCGTCCTCGATGCGGGGCTCACCTGGGTCGGCCCGCCGCCCAGCGCGATCAGGGCACTGGGTGACAAAGTCGCCGCGCGGCACATCGCGCAGAAGGTCGGCGCGCCGATGGTGGCCGGCACCGGCGAGCCGGTCGCCGGGGTGGAGGAGGTGCTGGCCTTCGCCTCCGAGCACGGGCTCCCGATCGCGATCAAGGCGGCGTACGGCGGAGGCGGCCGGGGCCTGAAGGTCGCCTGCACGATGGCGGAGATCCCGGAGGCGTACGAGTCGGCGGTACGCGAGGCGGTCACCGCCTTCGGCCGCGGTGAATGCTTCGTGGAGCGTTACCTGGAGCGGCCACGCCACGTGGAGACCCAGTGCCTGGCCGACACGTACGGCAAGGTCGTGGTGGTGTCGACCCGGGACTGCTCGCTGCAGCGGCGTCACCAGAAGCTCGTCGAGGAGGCGCCGGCCCCGTTCCTGACCGACGAGCAGCGCGAGCAGCTCTACACCAGCTCCAAGGCGATCCTGCGTGAGGCCGGCTATGTCGGCGCGGGCACCTGCGAGTTCCTCATCGGCCTGGACGGCGTGGTCTCCTTCCTCGAGGTCAACACCCGGCTGCAGGTCGAGCACCCGGTCACCGAGGAGGTGACGGGCATCGACCTGGTGCGGGAGATGTTCCGCATCGCGCAGGGCGAGGCACTCGGCTACGACGACCCCGAGCCGCGCGGCCACTCGATCGAGTTCCGCATCAACGCCGAGGACGCCGGGCGCGGATTCCTGCCCGCCCCGGGCACGATCGCGACCTTCCAGCCGCCGACCGGACCGGGCGTGCGGCTGGACTCCGGGTACACGTCAGGTCAGTCCGTGCCGAGGGAGTTCGACTCGCTGATCGCGAAGCTGATCGTGACAGGGAGTGATCGGGAGCAGGCGCTGCGACGTGCCCGGCGGGCGCTGGCCGAGTTCGGCATCGAGGGCCTGCCCACGCTCCTGCCCTTCCACCGCGCCGCGGTGGAGGAACCCGCCTTCACGGGCGAGCCGTTCGCCGTGCACACCCGGTGGATCGAGACCGAGTTCGCCACTCCCATCGAGCCGCACCCGCATCCCGATGCCCCGGCCGAGGCCGCTCCCCGCGAGCGCGTCAGCGTCGAGGTGGACGGCCGGCGCCTCGAGGTCGTGCTGCCTCCCGCCCTGACGAACGTCGCCCTGATGAACGGCGGTGCTCCCCCGGCGGCGCCCCGCCGTACCGCCACCAAGGCGTCGACGCCGGCAGGCGCCGACAGCGACGCGCTGGTCAGCTCGATGCAGGGGACCGTCGTCAAGGTCTTCGTGACCGATGGCGACACCGTTGAGGAGGGCGAGACCATCCTGGTCATTGAGGCGATGAAGATGGAGCAGCCCGTCACCGCCCACAAACCAGGCGTGGTCACCGGCCTGTCCGCGACGCCGGGAGAGAGCGTGGCGTCCGGTGCCCTGCTGTGCCGGATCACCCCTAGTACTCGCCAGTAGGCCGCTATACCGCAACCCTAGGGGTTGCTAGCAAAGAAGCTCAAAAATAGCCTTCGAGTGGAATTGATGCCGGACGTCCGAATTCCGCCGGAATCAACGTTGATTCCCTCAACATGCCATGCGCAGATTGAAGGGCACAATGAGCTTCCGCATACTCGGCCCGCTCGCCGTCATACACGAGAGCAGGGATATCACTCCCACCGCACCCAAGGTCCGCCAGGTTCTGGCTTTTCTCCTGGTACGCAAGGGCCAGATCGTGCAAATCAGCGAATTCATCGACGAGTTATGGGGAGATCATCCGCCGGAGAGCGCGATGACGACCCTGCAGACCTACATCTACAAACTCAGGAAAGAGGTCCTCGACCCGAGTGGCCTGGCCCGTTTGCACACACAGCAGTGCGGTTATCTGCTGGAAGTCCCCGACGAAAGCGTTGATGTCGGCATCTTTGAAAAGGCGACGCGCGAGGGCCGTTTGACGCTGGAGAGCGGCGACGCGCAGCGCGCCGGCGAGTTGCTGTCCGAGGCGCTGAGCGTGTGGCGTGGCCAGGCACTCCTCGGCGTCACCACGGGGGAGATCCTCTCCGCCCACGTGACGCGCCTGGAGGAGAACCGGTTGCGGGCTCTGGAGCTGCACATCGAGGCCGACATGCGCCTCGGGCGCTATCGCGAGCTCATCAGCGAGCTGAAGACGCTCGTACACAGCTATCCCCTGCACGAACGTTTCTACGGCGATCTCATGACAGCCCTGAACCGGTGCGGGCGCCGGTACGAGGCGCTGGAGGTCTATCGGCAGTTGCGCAAGGTGCTGATCGACGAGCTCGGGCTCGAACCGTCCGCCGCGCTGCAGCGCCTCCACCAGTCGCTGCTGAGTGCCGACGCCCCCAAACCGGCCGGGGCCGCCCCGGCCCAGCCGTCGAGCAGCACCACCCCGCCGCCCGCCGCGCTGACCGTTCCCGCGCAACTCCCGCCCGACATATCCGATTTCACGGGACGCGTGGCGGAGCTCGCCCGGCTCGCCCAGGTCCTCGCCGCGCCTCAGCCTGGCAGCACCGCGGCTCGGACGATATCGATCACAGGGATGGGCGGCGTGGGGAAGACGACCCTGGCGCTGCACGCCGGGCACCTTCACCGGTCCCAGTTCCCGGACGGCCAGCTCTTCGCAGACCTCCACGGCGCCTCGGCCACTCCGGCGGCACCGGGAGACGTTCTCGCCGGCTTCCTGCGCTCGGTGGGGGTGCCGGACCAGCAGATCCCGCCGACGCTCGAAGAGCGGACCAACCTCTTCCGCACGTGGAGCAACAACCGGCGGATCCTGGTCGTCCTCGACAACGCCAGCGAGGCCGCCCAGGTGACCCCCCTGCTGCCCGCGACGCCCCAGTGCGTCGTGATCGTCACCAGCCGCGAGGGACTGCAGAGCATGCCGGGCGTGACCAGCGTCGACCTCGGCGTGATGAGCCTGTCAGAAGGCACGCAGCTGCTCAGCCGCATCATCGGGGCCGAGCGGGTGGCCGCCGAGCCCGAGTACGCCGAGACGATCGTCGAGCTCTGCGGGCGGCTGCCCAGGGCCCTGCGATGCGTCGGCTCCCGCCTCGCCGCCGCCAGGGTCTGGTCGCTGCAGAAGATGGCGGCACTGCTGGAGTCGTCCCCTGCACCCCTCGACCAGCTGCGATTCGCCGAATTCGACGTGCGCGCGGACTATGACCACGCCTATTTCCGGCTTGATCCACACGACCGCAGCACGCTCCGCCTCCTCAGCCTGCTCCCCGCGCAGGACTTCACCGCCGTGACCGCCGCCGGGCTGCTCGGCAACGCCACCGATGCGGTGGAGGCCCGCCTGACCCGCCTCGCCGGCTGCCATCTGCTCGACGTCCGGGCGGACGACGCCGGCAGCATCCGCTACGGGATGCACAGACTCACTCGGCTTTACGCACGTGAACGGTTGAACCGCGAATTTCTCCAACCCGAGGATTGAGGTCACGTCATGTCACAGTCCCAGCCCGTCTTCCGCGTCCTGCTGCGCATGAACATCCACTCCGGCATGGAGGAGGAGTTCGAGCGGACGTGGTACCAGGTCGGCAAGGCCGTCACCGACCACCCCGCCAACCTCGGCCAGTGGCTCTCCAAGAGCGAGGAGGAGGAAGGCGTCTACTACATCATGAGCGACTGGGCCGACGAGCCGCGCTTCCGCGAGTTCGAGCACAGCGACGGGCATCTGGAGCACCGCACCAAGCTCCACCCGTTCCGCTCCGGCGGGTCGATGACGACCATGCAGGTCGTGTACGCGATGGGTGGAAAGCGCTGATGGCCGGTGCGCGGGCCAGGGTGCTGATCTACGCCGCCGCTCCGTCGGAGGAGCCTGACGCCGTCGAGTCGGCCTACCACCAGATCAGCAGCGCCCTGTCTGGCACGCCCGGCCTCCTCGGCAACGAACTGCTGCGCGCCGCCGACGACCCCGCGGCGTTCGTCGTGATGAGCGAGTGGGAGAGCCTCGCCGCGTTCCGCCGCTGGGAGGAGGGCGCGGGGCACCGAGACACGACCGCTCCGCTGCGCCGCCACCAGCGGGCGCCCGGCGGCAGGCCGTTCGGCATCTACGAGGTCACCGCGACCTACACCGCATAACGCCAAAAAGGTGGCCGCACCGCGTACGTACGCGGTGCGGCCACCTTTCCGTGTGCCGGGCCGGGGTGCGATCAAGCGTGCGAGCTTTCGAGGCGCGCGTGCTCGCCCTCGCCGCGCGCTTCGGCCGCCAGGATGATCTCCCGGAGCTCTTGCCTGCCCGGCCCCAGCTCCACGGGGGGCGCGGCCGCCAGCTGCCGCAGGTTGTCCTTGGCCCGCAGGACGATCTCGGGATTGTTGATCACGGAGTCGGCGGGACCCGCCAGGTTGATCCGGCGGCAGAAGGCCCGGGAGAGCTCCACGTCGGACAGCACCCCCGCGGCCACGCCCTCGGCGATGAGCCGCTGCCGCTCCATCTCGGCCCGATCCTGCTCCGGCACCTCCTGACCGGTGATGCGGTAGATGCGGGCCCGGTCCATCGCCGCCGACTCCCGGTAGACGGCGTCGGCCTCGGCGGCGGTGGCGGCGTCGTAGGCGAGCGCCATGGCCACCGGATCGCGGTCATGCGCGGCGACCGCCTCCGCGGCGGCGAAGGCGTACGTGAGCGCCATCGACGCCCCCCAGCCGTAGGCCGGGTTGGTGGTGCACAGCGCGTCTCCGACGGCCAGCAGTCCCGTCACGACCGGCCGCCCGTCGGCGACGAACCGCCGGCGTACGTTGTGATGCCCGCCCATGATCTGGACGCCGGCCAGAGGGGTGGCGTTGGCCGGGTCGATCCACGGTGCCAGTGCCGGGATGCTGCGCGCGGCGGCCTCCCAGGTCCACGTGTTGCGCAGCGGCTGCAGGTTCTCGCTGGGGTGCACTTCGAGGCAGAGGCCGAACGTGTCGTGGTCTCCGGGGAAGCCGATGTACATGAGGCTTTCGAGCTCGCCCCGGACGAGCATGGCGTTCTTCGGCAGGGCGCAGCCGGGCGTGAAACGGTAATAGCGGCTGAAGTAGACGGTCTGGCAGTCCTGGGTGTCGGCCTGGACGTGAACGCCCGCGGCGGCCAGCCACCGGGAGACCCGTGAGCGCCCGCCGCCGCAGTCGAGTACGAGGTCCACCGCCAGTTCGCGGCCGTCGGCCAGGCTGACCCCGGTCACCCGCGGCGGCCCGGACTCTCCTGGATCGAACCGCAGCCCGTCCACGAGCTCGGGGCAGAGGAAGGTGATGCCGGGCTCGGCTTCGGCGCAGCGCCGCAGCGCGAGCTCGAAGGCGGACCGGCGAGCCCACACGACGGTGAACTCCTCGTCGGAGGGCTCCCAGAGTTCCGGCGGGATGAACGTCTTGAAGACATTGATCTCCTCGATGCCGTCGGCTCTGAGCTGGTCGAGGACCTCGGGCGCGTGCGCCGCCAGCAGCGTCCGTGCCCGGGCGGAGAAGCCGTGCGGCAGGCGGAACTGCGGGACGCCACGGCGCTTCCACGCCAGGAAGGGATCCAGGTCCGGGTCGGCGGGCGGCGGCGGGTCACGCTCGATCAGCGTGACCGGATAGCCGTGCCGTACCAGGCCGATGGACGCCGCCAGGCCGGCGATGCCGCCCCCGAGGACGACGATGCGCGGTTTCAAAGGTCACACCCGCCATTCGATGAGCTGGTCGTTGGGCAGGCGGGTCGCGGCATTGGGCGGCACCGGCAGCACCCGGTCGTGGTCCGGGTGGCCGATGGTGATCACGCCGGCCAGGGCGAGATCGTCCGGCAGGCCGGCCACTTCCGCCAGGTCGGCCAGCTCATCGGTGTAGACGGAGCTGAAGAACCCGGTCGCGAGTCCCTCGTTGAGCGCGGCGAGCTGCAGCAGCATGAACAGCGCGCCGCAGTCGAACCACCAGAACGGGACGGGCCAGGGAATCTCGGTGTAGCCGGGCCTGACCTCCTCGGCGCCCCCGTAGCGCTCGTGGTAGGACTGCTCCCGCGTGCACAGGTAGATGTGCACCGGCGCCGACGCGATCCACCGGGGGAAGCCCAGGTCGACGTAGCGTCCTTCGGCGATGTCGGCGGCCTGCTGCCGGAGCTTGGGATCGGTCACGACGACGAGCCGGTGCCCCTGGCTGAACCCCGCGCTGGGCGCCCGCCGCAACGCCTGCAGGACGCGATGCAGCACCTCGTCGGCCACGGGCTGATCCTTGTAGCTGCGCATCATCTGGCGCTTGCGCAGCACGTCGGCGAAGTCCATCGTCAGATCTCCAGCTCTACGTTGTACTGCCTCATCCAGGTGTTGAACTGCAACGTCATCTCGATGTGCATCCTGCTGATCCACTCGTTGGAGCGATCGGACGGTTCCTCGAGCGTGTGCCGGATCGCGTCGACGTCGAGCAGCGGGAGGGCCGGCGACGAGGGATCGTTGATCAGGGCCGTCAGCTCGCCGTGCAACATCCGCGTGTAGGCCGGGTCCTGCGTGACCGGCCACGGGCTCTTCTTGCGGTCCAGCACGGTGCCGGGCACGAGATCCCGTACGGCCGCGCGCAGGATGCTCTTCTCCCTGCCGTCGAAGGTCTTGAACATCCACGGCGTGTTGTACATGTACTCGACCAGCCGGTGGTCGGCGTACGGCACGCGAAGCTCGAGACCGTGCGCCATGGAAAGGCGGTCGTCCCGATCGAGCAGCATGGGCAGCCAGCGGGTCAGGGTGACGTAGCTGACCGAGCGCATCTGCCGCTCCTCGGCGTCCTCCCCCTCCTGATGCGGCACTTCCGCCAGCGCCTGGCTGTAGTGGTCGGCGTAGAAGCCCTCCATGTCGAGCTTGCGCATCAGGCCCTGATCGAACAGGCCCCTGCCCTGGCCGCGGGGTGAGCCCGGCTGGCGGAGCTCGTTGGCCGTCCAGGGGAAGGTGCCGGCATTCAGCAGCTCGGGGACGAACATCCAGTTGTAGCCGCCGAAGATCTCGTCGGCCACCTCCCCCGCCAGCGCCACCGTGGAATGCGTCTTGATCTCACGGGAGGTGAGGTAGTTCGAGGTGTCCATGTCGCCCAGCGTCGTCGGCATGTCCTGGGCCAGCAGCACCTCCAGCCGGGTCCGCGGGTCCATCAGGTCGCGGGTGTTCAGCATGATCCTGACGTGGTCGGAGCTGATGTGCCGCGCCATCTCGGCCGCGTACGGTTCGTCCGGCGAGAACCGGACGTCGTCCGGCTGGAAGTTCTGGGCATATGTGTCGAACGTGGTCACGAACGTGCGCACGCGCTCGCCGTCGAGCTTCCACCGCCATTTGGCGGCGATCGCGGTGATGGCGCTGGAGTCCAGGCCGCCCGACAGCGCCGTGCACAGCGGGACGTCCGCCTCCAGCTCACGCAGGACGATGTCCTCGAGCAGTTCGCGGACGTGGGCGATGGTCCCCTTGATGTCGTCGGTGTGCGGCCGCGCCTCCAGCGCCCAGTACGTCCGGTCCACCACGCCGTCGCGGCCGACGGTCAGCGAGTGACCCGGCAGCACGGCCTGCATGTCGCGGAAGACGGCCCGGCCCGGGGTCTTGGCGGTGGCGAAGAGCTCGCGCAGCCCGTCGAGCGTCACGGCCGGCCGTACCAGCGGGTTGGCCAGCAGCGCCTTGGGTTCGGAACCGAACAGGATCCCGTCCGGCAGCCTGGTGTAAAAGAGTGGCTTGACGCCGAGGCGGTCACGGGCCAGGAACAGTTCCTCGCGGCGCACATCCCAGATCGCGAAGGCGAAGATGCCCTCGAGGCGCTTGGCGCAGTCGCTCCCCCACTCGAGGTAGGAGCGCAGGACGACCTCGGTGTCACTGCGCGTGCGGAACTCGTGTCCTCTGGCCCGCAGCTCCGTCCGCAGCTGCTTGAAGTTGTAGACCTCGCCGTTGTAGACGATCACGGCGATGGTGCTGCCGTCCTCCTCGACGGCCAGCGGTTGCGCACCACCGGCCACGTCGATGATCGCCGTACGCGTGTGCCCGAGCCCGATGTGGCCACGCAGCCACAGACCCTGGTCGTCAACGCCTCGTTTGGCCAGCGCGTCGGTCATCGCCTGCAACGTCGCCCGCTCGGGCGTCAGGTCTCGTCCGAAGTCCGCCCAGCCGGCGATACCGCACATCCACATCTCCTTCGGTTGGTCCGCAAGCTTCGCCCCAGCATGTGACCGACGAGTCCAGCCGACCTCGACGACCACTCGACCGGGCCTAGGCGGACGTCTCCCGGATGTGGATCGACCGGGTGGGGCAGCCGCGGGCCGCGTGCCGTACGGCGTCGTGCAGCTCGGCCGGCGGGTTGGGGTCGAGCACCTCGACCGAGCCGTCCTCGTCCTGGTCGAAGACGTCGGGGACGTCGTAGACGCACAGGCTGGCTACCGCGCAAGTGTCCTTCGTCGCGCTCACATGCATCGCTCTCACCCATTTCGGTAGGGGGAGCCCTCACTGTGCGAGACGCGGTTCGCGAGCGGCTCGAGGGCCTGTCTTCGAGTGAGGTTCCACGGCGCTGCGGCATGGTCTCGGTGACGTCAGAGCGTTATGGATGGAAGGAGGCCGGCCGATGACGCACAGCGCTCCCGGCTCCGTGCACGACATTCTCCGGCTCGGCAACGCATTCTGCGAGGCCCAGGCGCTGCTCACCGCGGTGGAGCTCAACCTGTTCACGGTGCTGTGCGACGGCTCGGCCACCGAACCCGACATCGCCCGCCTGCTGGGCCTGCACGGCCGAGGGCTGCGTGACTTCCTCCGGCTGCTCGTCGCGCTCGGCCTGCTGCGGGAGGACGACGGCCGCTACCGCAACGCCGAGGTCGCGGAGCACCACCTCGTGGAGGGCAGGCCCGGCTACGTCGGAGGCGCACTGCTCGGTGCCAAGGCCAACCTCTATCCGGTCTGGGGAGAGCTGACCGAGACGCTGCGCAGCGGCCGGCCGCGATCGGCCTCCGACGGGTTCGCCGCCATGCTGAACGACCCCGCGGAACTGCGGCGGTACACCCGCATGATGGACGGCGCCCTGCAGCCGCTCGTGCCGGGAATCCTCAAGGCCGTCGACTGGGCGGCCCACCGGACCGTCCTGGACGTCGGCGGATGCCGGGGCGACCTGGTGGGGCAGCTCGTCCAGTCCCACCCGGGCCTGACCGGGCACGTGTTCGACCTGCCGCAGCTGGAGCCGCTGTTCGACGAGCACATGGCCGAACTGGGCACGACCGGAAGGGTCCGGTTCCACTCCGGGGACTTCTTCGCCGACCCGCTGCCCCCTGTCGACATCGTGATCCTCGGTCACATCCTGCACAACTGGTCACGTGACCGGCGGGAGCAGTTGATCCGCGCCGCCTTCCAGGCCGTCAGCCCCGGAGGTGTGCTGCTGGTGCACGACCGGATGATCGACGCCGCGCATCCGACCGTCGACAACCTCGTGACGAGCCTGGTCATGGCCCTGGTCACCGAGGAGGGCGAGGAGTACGCCATCGACGAGCTGATCGGGCTCGCCGAGTCCGCGGGCTTCACCTCCGTGAGCCACCAGCCGCTCGACCACAACGAGACTCTGGTCATCTGCCGCCACTCTGGTCGTCCTTGAGTCTGACTCGATCCCCCCGGCGGACGCTCGGAGCATGACATCCCCATCCTGGTCCAAACGTTCGTTCGTCACGCTCTTCATGAGCGACCTGTGGGAGCGCTTCGGCTTCTACGGCATGCTCGCCATCCTGGTCCTGTACTTCAGCGCTCCCACCGCCGGCGGGGGTCTCGGGCTGGCGCCCACCGACTCCGCGGCACTGGTCGGGGTCTATCTCGGCCTGACCTTCATGCTGTCCCTGCTCGGCGGCTGGGTGGGCGACCGGATCCTCGGCCCGCACACCGCGACGCTCTACGGCGCCGTCACCGTGTCGGCCGGCTACTTCGTGCTCGCCGCACCCTCGACCGCGGTCACCGGTGTCGGGCTGCTGCTGGTGGCGATGGGCACGGCGATCTACAAGCCGAACCTCACCACCATGCTCAACCTGCACTACCAGCGCGCCCGCAGCGAGCGCGAGGCCGCGATCTCCATGTTCTACGTGGGCATCCAGGTCAGCGCCCTGCTGGCCCCGCTGGTGACCGGCTACCTGGGCGAGCGGGTCGACTGGCACGCCGGTTTCGCCGCGGCCGGGGTGACCTCCGTCGCCTGCGCGCTGACCTACTGGCGCGGCAGCCGCAGCTTCGACACCACCGGCACCCTCACCGTCAACCGGGTGAGCGGTCCGGAGCTGCGGCGATTTGGCGTGCGCGCGGCGATCCCGGCGGTCTTCCTGCTGGCGGCGGCGGTGGGGCTGATCCCGCTGGGGCTGACCATCGCCATCTGCGGCCTGAGCATCATCGTGGTGCCGTTCGTGTCCTTCTGGCTGCTCCGCCGCCACCCCGACCTCACCGAGGCCGACCGGCGGCGCCTGTCCGTCTTCCTCTGGCCGCTGTGCGGTTCCGCGCTGTTCTGGCTGATCGCCGGGCAGGACGGCTCGATGCTCAACCTCTTCGCCCTGCAGTCCACCGACCGCGAAGTGCTCGGCTTCGTCCTGCCCGCCAGCTGGCTGCAGTCCGCGACGCCGCTGTTCATCCTGCTCGCCGCGCCGCTGCTGGCGTGGTACTTCAAGCGCCACGGACAGTACGTCAACGTGGCGGTGAAGTTCTCGGTCGGGCTCGTCATCGTCGGGTTCAGCTTCATGATCATGGCGGGCGCCGCCTGGCTGGCGGCTTCGGGCGAGAAGACATCACCCCTGTGGCTGATCTCGGTCTACATCCTGCACGCCCTCGGCGAGCTGATCATCGCGGCGGTCGGCATCAGCGCCGCCTTCGAGGTCGCTCCCCCGGCCTTCCGCGCCCGGATGATCGGTCTGTGGTGGCTGTTCTCCGCGCTCGGCGCCGGCCTGGCCAGCCAGGTGGTACGGGTGACCGCGGTCATCCCCGACTCCGTCTACTACCTCGTCATCGCCGTGATCGTCACGGGTTTCGGCCTCGCGGTGGCGTACCGGCGTGACTGGATCGCCACGGGCATCGTCAGGCCGGCCGAGGTCGCCGAGCCGTCAGCACCCACTGTCCTCCACTAAGTCCCCCAACACGCGAAGGCCGGTGACGGATGATCCGTCACCGGCCTTGGCGTGCGGTGGGAGCTCAGCTCGCCTTGCGGGCGATCACGAGCGTGTCGTCGTCGCCGAGCAGGCGCACCTCGACCGAGGCGAACCCGGCCGCCTCCGCGTGGCTCCGGAGCTCGCCCACGGTGTACTCCGACCCTCCGTCGGTGACCAGCAGCATGTCCAGGCTGATCACCAGGTTCTCGATCCGGCTGGACGAGCGGTCGAGCATGCGGTCGTAGACCACGAGCACGCCCCCGGGGTTGACGGCGCGGTAGGCCTTCTCCACCAGGAACTTCCGCTGCTCAGCCGACCAGTCGTGCAGAACGTGGCCCATGACCACGATGTCGGCACTGGGCAGCGGGTCGTCGAAGAAGCTGCCCCCATGGAAGGTCACCTTGCCCGTCAGCCCCTGCTCGGCGGCGAGCTCCTCGGCGAAGGGCGCCATCTGCGGCAGGTCGAACACCGCGCCGGCGAGGTGCGAATGCGCCTTGACGATCTGCGAGGCCAGGGCGCCGCGGCAACCACCGACGTCCAGCACGGAGTCGTACTCGCCCCAGCCGTCGTAGGCCTCGATCAGCTGCGGGCCGAGCGTGCGCGTCAGCGCGTCCATCGAGTTGATGAACTGACCGAGGATCTTCGGGTTCTCGACCACCTCGTCGAAGTGGCTCCCGGTCTGCGACTCCCCGGTGCGCAACGCTTCGGAGAGACGGCCCCAGGCCGGATAGAGGTTGCGGTTCGACCTCTCGATGAACCCGCCGATGTACGGCTCCGAGCCGCGCACCAGATACTGGTCGGCGCCCGCGCTGTTGCGGTAACGGCCGTCCTCTCGCTCCAGCAGGTTCAGCTCGACCAGCAGGTCGAGCCAGTCGGACAGGCCGCGGCCGTGCAGGCCGAGGCGCTCACGGATCTCCTCGGCGGAGGCCTCGCCGCCGTTCAACGCGGTGAAAAGGCCGAGTTCCACGGCGGTCAGCAGCGCTTTCGCGTCACAGAAGGAATTGGCCAGCCGGATGATCCCGGAAGGCTTGCTGGTGTCCACGGCTGTAGTCGTCACGTACGCATCTCCCTACGATTCTGGGTCGACATCGATCTTCCGCATGGACCATTTGGCGATCTTCAGCGACATCTCAATCGCTTCGGTCGCGTATCGCACCATCTCGGCCTGATAGCCGGCCACCGCGTCCGCCAGCGACACCTCGGCGCGTGAGACGGCCGCGAGGGCCTGGCTGAGCGCGCCGGCATCGCGCAGCGCGGTGTTCGCCCCGACGCCGCCGGTCGGCGGCATCGTGTGCACGGCGTCTCCGAGGGGGATGACCTTGCCCTCGCCCCAGGGCTCGACGGGCACGGTCGCCTTCAGCGTGAGCGGGTAGGTCTCGGCCGCCTCGGCGTGCGCGAACACGCCGCGGAGGTCCGGATGCCACTCGGCGGTCCGCTCGAGCACCAACTCGCGCAGCTCCTCGCCGGTCATGGAGAGGAACACGGAGTCGGGTATCCCGAGCACGTCCCGGTGCACGCTGAACACCGACATGTAGTAGTCCTCGGCCTGGTCCATCTCCACACCAGGCCACAACCGCTCCGCCGCCTCGCGCGGCGTGTCGCGGAAGACCATGGGCATCAGCGCCAGGCGGAGCCCGTTCGCCCCGGTGACGTTGACGAACCGGTCGCGCAGCACCTCCGGCAGGCCGGCCTTGATGGCGGCGGCCCTCGGCGTACGGGAAAGGATCGCGCGAACGCCGAGGTCGAGGTGCTGGTGATCCGGCCGCAGCTGCTTGCGCACCTGCGAGTTGGCGCCGTCGGCCGCCACCAGCACGTCGCCGGTGACCGAGTGGCCGCCGGAGAAGTGCGCCACGACCTTGTCGCCCACCTGCTCGAAACGGGTGAACCGCCGGCCGAAGTGCACCACCCCGTCGAGACCCGTGAGCAGGACGCGCCGCAGCGTCATGCGGTCGACCGCGTCGATCTTGTCGGGCGCGTCGCCCCGGGCGTCGCCGAACTCGGGGGCCCACTGCGGGTTCAGCTGCTCGTCGTAGGCGGCCAGGCCCTGCTCGTGCCGCAGGTTCGCGGTCGCGGCGAGCAGGTCCTGTGCGCGGCGAGGCAGGCAGTCCCGCAGCGCGCTCTCCCCTTCCGGGCTGATCCGCAGCCGGTAGCCCTGCATCCGGCCGCGGGGCGACTCGTCACGCTCGTAGACGTGAACGTCCTCGACCCCCGCCTGTTTCAGCCCCTGGGCGAGGCAGAGCCCGCCGATGCCGCCACCGATGATGATGATCCGTAGCGGCATCACAACACCACGTCGGCGATCCGGTCGAGGTGGTCCGGATCGGCCGTGCAGGAGAGGATCAGCAGCTCGTCGCAGCCGTTGGCCGCGTAGGCGGCCGCCGCGTCCTTGAGCACGCTCTCGTCCGTGACGGCGCCCTTCGCGAGGTGCTCGGCCATGGTGCCCATGTAGGCGTAGTAGCTGAGCATGTGCTCGGTGGCCCGCTCCTTGCCGCCGGGGCCGAGGGACACGTAGCAGTTGGTGCCCATTCTCGGCGTGCCGGTGCGGCCCTCCTCGTCCCAGAGCTCCTTGAACCTGGCCACCAGATCGGGGAACTTGTGCGGCGGGCCGCCGGGCGAGATCCAGCCGATGCCGTACTTCGCCGCTCGGCGCAGGCCCGCGGGCGAGTGCCCGCCGGCCCAGAACGGGATGTCGCCGTTGACGGGACGCGGACCGACGCCCGGGACCGGCCCTTCGCCCTTCCAGACCTCCCTGAGCTCCTCGATCATCGCGTCCAGCCGCCTGCCACGGGTGTGGTAGTCGGTGCCCGTCGCGACGTAGTCGTCCTCGCGCATTCCAGCGGAGACACCGACGATGAGGCGGCCCCCGGACAGGCGATCCAGGCTGGCCAGCTGCTTGGCCAGCTCCACGGCGCTCGGCCGGTAGGCGGCCAGCAGGATCGCCGTCACGAGCTTGATCCGCTCGGTCACCGCCGCCGCGGCGGAAAGCGTGACGATGCCGTCGTAGTTGTCGTAGACCATTCGATCGACCACCGTCAGGCTGCTGAATCCGAGGCGCTCGGCGCGGCGCGCGAACTCGATCAGCTGGCTGCCGTCAGCGCCGGGAATGGTAGTCGGAAGGCATACTCCGATATCCATGAACGCTCCTCTGTGCTTGCCTGGCTACCGGCGTGCACAAGTCTCCGAGCGGTCACTGGGGGCGCGGTCGAGCCTGGGTCGATACGCCTGGCCGGCGCATTCGACGACGCGTCGAGTTCGCCTGGCTATTTTCGGCTTCCGAGCCGAACGTCGAAAGGTATGCCATGAAGCTGGGCGCGATCATCGAGTGGACGGACGACCTCGCCGTATTTCGCGATGTGGTTCGCCTCACCGACGAGCTCGGATATGACGTCATCGGGGTCGGGGACACTCCGGCCCGCGCCTACGAGTTGTTCGTGTCGCTCGCCGTGGCGGCGCAGGAGAGCAAGAACGCGACGCTGACGACCATGGTCACCACGCCGTTTCTGCGCCACCCGGTCGCCACCGCCACCGCGATTTCCACATTGCACGAGCTGACGGGCGGCCGGGTCCATCTCTCCCTGGGCAACGGCGGCAGCACCAGGCGCGTCGTCGGGCGCTCCCCCGTGGGCTCGCCGCGGCAGCTGTTCGACTACCTGCGGGCCGTACGAGAGATCCTCAACGGCGGGACGGCGGAGGTCGACGGCTTCACCACCGAGGCGCTCACCCGGGTGCATCCCATGCCGATCCACGTGGCCGCGGACTACCCGCAGAGCCTGCGCCTGGCGGGCGAGACGGCCGACGGAGTGATCACCACGGTCGGGATGTCGGCCGAGCACGTGGAGCGGAAGATCGCCCTGATCCGGGAGGGCGCGGAGCAGGCCGGCCGCGATCCGGACGCGATCGAGATCTGGGGCTTCAGCTTCATGGCCGTCCGCGACACCCGGGAGGAGGCGATCGCCGAGATCGCCGCCGCCCTGGCCTCCGACGTCGCCCTGCGCCTGAAGGCGCCGCACATGCGCAAGCTCGTCCCCTCCGATCTGCTGGGCGCGGTGGAGGAGATGGAGCGCCGCTACGACGTCTGGGACTTCGTTCACGGGGGCAAGAACGCGCGTTTGCTGGAGGAGCTCGGACTCACCGACTTCGCCCTCTCGCTCACCGGCGTGGCGGGGACCGTCCCGGAGGTGGCCGAGCAGCTGAAGGTGCTGGAGTCGGTAGGCGTCACGGGGATGCTCGCGGCGCTGCCCGTACTGGCCGACCCGGCGACGACGCTACGCGGGCTCCGCAAAGCGGCCGATTCCCGCTGACGAGCACCCGCTCACATGAAGCCGGCCCCCACCCTGGAGGTGAGGGCCGGTTCTTGTGCTGCTTGCTCAGCCGACGGTGTCGAGCTCCTGCGCGGGCTGGCTCGAACGCAACCCGAGCCGGGGCTGGGTGACCAGATACAGCCCGCCGACGGCGTTGGCCGGGTCGAACGGCGACTGCTTGATCTCGTGAACCCGGTTGAGGTTGTTCAGCGGGTTGGGGTCGCCGCTCTCGGCCCCCTGCAGGTGGGCCTGGACCAGCTTGTACGCCTGCTCCGCGTCGTTGAGGTCGGCGATCCCGGTGATGATGCGGTCGAACGCGGCCTGCACTTCCAGGTGATCGCGCTCGCCCGTGGTCAGCCGCTGGGCGTTGTAGAAGTGGTGCTCCTTGCCCCGGTAGCTCTCGTAGAACACCGAGACCAGCACGAGCAGCCGCTGGTAGGCGTGCTGGTAGACGTGGGAGTAGAAACGCCCCGCGTCCTCTTCATCGACCTCCCCGCGCAGCACGCTGGACAGGCTGGCCGCGGCGAGCATCGCGCTGTAGGTGGCCAGGTGCACGCCGGTGGACAGCAGCGGGTCGAGGAAGCAGGCGGCGTCACCGGCCAGCTGGTACCCGGGACCGGCGAAGGTCTCGGTGACGTAGGAGTAGTCCTGCTCGACCTTCATCCCGCCCACCTGCTCGGCGCCTTCTAGCATGGCGAGCACGGACGGGCACTTGGCCAGGGCCTCGTCGTAGACCGCCTGGACGTCGCCGTTCAGCCGGTTGCGGCTGTCCCTGAACAGGTCGCGCCCGGTGACCAGGCCGACGCTCAACGTCCCGTCGTGCAGCGGAATGGCCCAGAACCAGCCGTCCTCGATGGAGCACACCGCGATGGCGCCCTTGGGTCCCTTGCCGAGCGGCTTGGCGTCCTTCCAGTACGTCCACGCCGCGACGTTCTTGAACACCTCGTGCATCCGGCGGCTCTTGAGATGCCGGGTGGCCAGCACGCCGCTGCGGCCCGAGGCGTCGATGACGTGGCCGAACGTGATGCGTCCCGACCGGCCGGAGTCCTTGGTCTCGTACCAGTTGGCCGCGACCGCGCGGTCACCGTCGAACTCGATGTCCCGCACGCTCACTCCCTCGTGCACCTCGACACCGAGCTCGCGGGCGTGGTCGAGAAGGAGCTGGTCGAATTCGCTGCGGATGACCTGCCACGCGTTGGGCGTCTCGTCGCCCATGTTGCTGAATTTCACCTCCCACTCCTCGGGGCCCCAGGCGAAGAAGGCACCGCCCTTGGGCTGGAAACCGTGGGCCTCCACCTTGTCCCAGACCCCCAGCAGTTCGAAGATCGGTCGGCAGGAGGGCAGGATCGACTCACCGATGTGGTAGCGGGGGAAGTGGTCGCGTTCCAGAAGGGTCACCTGGAAGCCTTCACGGGCCAGTAGTCCGGCCGCAGTCGCGCCGGCGGGGCCGCCCCCGATGATCAGAACCTGGGTTGATTCGCGCATGACTGGATCCTTCCGTCCTCGGGTTGAAGGTCGCTCGTACACCGGTCAAGGGCGACGACGCAGCAAGAAGCAGGCTGAGCCGCTGCCGGAGACCGGGGCAGCGAGCCGGCGGATCGTGAAAGTTTCCTCATACAGCTCCCGTTCCTCTCCCGGCCGGAGCCGGCCGGGATATCTCATGCGCTCCCATCGCCACCAGGGGATGTCGTTGTAGAAGCACCACATGAGGACGAGCCCGCCCGGGCGCGTCCACTCCGCCACGTGTGCCGCGACCGCCCTCCGTTTCGCGGGGGCCACGTCGTCGAGCGACCCGTAGTCCAGGATCAGGTCGTACGGCCCGGCGACGCCGTCCACCTGCGGCGCGGTGAAGTCGGCCCTGACGAGGTCCACCTCCACGCCCGCGGTTCTGGCCGCGCGGTGTGCCTTGGCCAGCGCTGTGGGAGAGAAGTCCACCCCGGTGGTCTCGAACCCCTGCTGGGCGAGGAAGACCGTCTGCGTGCCGTCGCCGCATCCGAGGTCCAGCGCGCGGCCGGGACCCGCGATCTCGCCGCCGGCCAGCAACTGCGCGAGTTCCGGTCGAGGCTCGCTGGTCTCCCAGGGCGCCCCGACGCGATACATGAAGTCGTAGCTTCTCCGGCCTGCCATGCCACACCTCATCTCGTCCTGGCGCCGGACAGTGGAGCGGCGCCCGCGCCGACCGGCTCGTCCCAGTCGATCCGGTGGCGGTGCTGGTAGCCGAACGTCCGCTCCGGTCGCAGCACCGTCCTCATCGCCAGCGGCAGCACCATGCTCATCAGCCCGCCCGCCACCGGTCCGAGCAGCTTGCTGCCGTTGGTTCTCGAGGCCTGTGAGATGACCCGCTCGACCCTTGGGCGGCGCAGGCGCTCGTACGCGGCGAAGGCGCTCGGCGGGTCGGGCAGGTCGCGAAGGCAACGGGCCAGCTGGACCGCGCTCTCGATGGCCAGCGAGGCGCCCTGGCCCGAGCTGGGTGAGGGCGCGTGCACGGCGTCGCCGACG
>NZ_JBFAMX010000115.1:0-24966 GCF_040659615.1 Nonomuraea sp. NPDC049784 | reverse complement strand
CGCGGCCAGCGCGAGCGTCACCCGGTGCCCGAGCGCCTCCAGGGCGCGCCGGGGCGTGGCGGCCCACTCGGCGTACCTGTCCTCGGGCAGTGGCTCGGGCGCGAGCGCCGTGTGGGCCCGCTCCAGCGGCGCGAGCTTCCCTTCCACCAGGGCCGCCGTCGCCTCGGCCGTCACCTCGTCGAGGTCGACGCTCACCAGGCCATGGTGGAGCAGCAGCAGGCCGCCCTCGCCGACCAGGTACGACGAGGGAGCGCGGGCCGGCAGCTCGGGCTCCAGGGCGTGCCTGGCCGCGTGCAGTGCGACCCGCAGGCTGGTAACCGCCGCCTCGGGCGAGGCTTCGGGCCAGCAGACGTCCATGACCTGCTCGCGGTGGAGCCGGTGCCCCGGGGTGACGGCCAGGAGCTTGACCAGGGTCTTGGCACTGGGCCTGCGCCACCGCTCGGCCACCGGCGCCCCGCCAGACCGCTCGGCCCCGAACCCGCCGAGCAGGCGCAGGCGCAGCAGCGGGGGACCGGCGGGTGGCATGATCCGCACAATATCGGGCGTTTGTTTCCCGAGATCACCCGCGCCAGACTCTCCGAGTCAAGCGGCCTATGAACCGCCGGCGCCTGCAGCACAGCAACCCCAGGAAGAAGGGCCACGTCAGGAAGAGGAGCAGTCGGGCGTCCTCGACGTATTGGAAAAGGTCGGGTCCATCGTGGTCCCGCTCGGCGTGACCCTGTACGCCCTGCTCTACATGGGCTATCAAGGGATGTACGCGATCTTCGGCATCATCCCCGAGCAGGCGGGCATCGACCAGTCCGTGCTGCTGGGCCGGCTGCTCGGCACACTCCTGCCGCTGCTGATCCTCGGCGCGATCGTCGTCGGGGTCCTCATCAGCGTGGGTTGGCTGCTCAACGTGATCTCGCGCGGGCTGGGTGGGGCGAGTGGCGCAAGGGATCAGGCGGCAGCCGTGGATCGTCGCCGCTGTCGTGGCGGCATGGGCGGGTGCGTCCTATCTTGTGTTGTTTTTGCCCGCGCTGCTGCTACGGAGGAGCGTCTCCAAGGAGGCGGAACTACTGGTACTACGACACCAGAACACGGTCCCCTACGCCGTCAGGTCCAGCGGGTGCGCTACGAACCAGCCGACCGCCTGTGGCTCGCGGCAGTTTCGCACCTGATACCCCGCTGCCAATGGGGAAGGTGCAGTCGTGCCGCCGTGAGCTGCTCGACCGCTGCCTGCTGTGGAACGAACGCCACCTACAGCACGCCCTGCGTGAGTACGAACAGTTCTACAACCGGCACCGTGCTCATCAAGCCCTGGATCAAGCGGCTCCGCAACGCGCCGTCCCGGAACCGATCACGGATCCGCCGCGAATCGTCGACCTGAACCTACGTCGGCGGGACCGGCTTGGCAGGGTTCTCCGCGAGTACTCACATGCCGCTTGATCTGCATGGATGTAATCTCGGCAGGCGCAGTGCCGAGGCCGTTGCCCCCAGGCTTGAGCCACCCCTGGCCACGACACGACAAGCCGGGCTGACTGGCGACCCCGGCGGTTGTCAGATCTAAAGAATACTGCATACTGCATACATGTCGCACAAGATCTTGAGTCGCCGTACCGTGTTAGGCGCCACCGGGCTGGTGGTCGGAGGGCTGCTCTTAGACGGCGGGGCGGCACACGGCCAGACGTGGTCCGCCCGCCGGCCCGCCACTCCCGACGAGGCCTGGGCCAAGCTCAGGGAAGGCAATCGGCGCTGGGCCGCAGATGCCGCGATCCACCCTCACCAGGACCTCGCCAGACGAACCGAGGTCGCCCAGAAGCAGGACCCGTACGCGGTGGTCGTCTCCTGCATCGACTCCCGCGTGGGACCGGAACTGATCTTCGACGCTGGGGTCGGCGACCTGTTCAGCGTACGGAGCGCCGCCCAGACGATCGACTCGCTCGTGTCGGGGGCCATCGAGTACGGTCCGGTCGAAGTCGGCACCCCCTTGATCGTGGTACTCGGTCACCAGCGCTGCGGGGCGGTGACGGCCGCCGCGCACGCGCTGAGCGAGGGCGCCACGCTCCCCGGCGACCTCCAGCGCATCGTCGAGGCCCTGCGCCCGGCCTACAAGAGCGCCCGCGGCGACGTGGACAAGATGATCAAACTCCACACCACCCGTACCGTGGCCGAGTTGAAGGACGACAAGCTGCTCGCCCCCCGCGTCGCCCGCCGCCGACTCAAGATCGTGGGCGCCTACTACTCCCTCGACACCGGGCTGGTCACCCGCCTGGTCTGACCTCGACCGTCCGCGGCGGGCGGCTTCACCGCCGCCCGTCGGGACGGGCCACCGCGACCAGTTTGCCGGCGGCCGCGCTGTCCAGGGCGGCCTGGATGCTTGTCCGGCGCGCCGCGGACCGGGCCGACCGGATTGCCGCCGAGGCCGCTCGATTACGCGGCGAGTCGCTGGTGGCGGCGGCCGTACGCGCCGAAGATCGCGAGCTCGCCAATGCGTTGCACGACACGGCGGCGACGACCCTGCTGATGGTGGGTATCGGGCAGGTGCGTTCGGACGCGGACTGGCTGGCCCCGCAGGCGCGCCGCGATCTGGACAGGCTGCGCTCCGACAACGAGCGGGCGCCGCAGCACGTGGACCTCGTCGACCTGCTGCGCGCCGACCTCGACGCCACGCAGCTGACCGTGGAGTTCGACGCCCCCGAGCGGCTGCGGTTGCCGTTCGAGGTCGCCAGGGCGGTCGCCGACGCGGCTCGGGAGGCTCTCACCAACGTACGCCGTAACGCCGGCACGACACGTGCGACCGTCCGGCTGCGCGGGGACGCGCGGACGCTGCGGCTCGACATCGTCGACCGGGGGAAGGGATTCTCGCCGGCGGAGGTGCCGGCCACCCGGCGCGGCATCCGCGAGTCCGTGCACGGCAGGATGAGCCGCATCGGCGCGACGGCCAGGGTCACCGCCGCCGAGGGCGAGGGGACCGTCGTACGGCTGGAATGGCATTGTGCCTGCCGATAATGTCATCCGCGCAGGTCATCCAGCTTGCCCAACTCCTCCCAACTTGTATCCGCTTCGGGCTCTGGAAGGGGCTGATCGCGGCAGGATGCTCACGTGTGTTCTTTCGCCTGGCCTATCTGACCGTCGGCTCGAGCACGAACACTGGAATCTGCCTGTCGGTCTTCTCTTGGTATTCCGCATAGGACGGGTAGGCCGCGACGGCCCGCTCCCACCACTCGGCCCGCTCAGCGCCCTCGACCTCGCGTGCGACGTAGCCCTTCGTCACGGTCCCGTCCTGCAAGGGGAACTCGGGGTGCGCCTTGATGTTGTAGTACCACGTGGGGTGCTCGGGGGCGCCGCCCTTGGAAGCGACGACGGCGTAGGTGCCGTCGTGTTCCACCCGCATCACGGGGGTGTAGCGCAGCTTGCCGGTCTTGGCGCCGCGCAGCGTCAGCAGCACGACCGGCGACCCGAGGATCTCGATGCCCTCAGTGGTCCCGGTCTCAAGGATCCTCTTCGTCTGGTCCTGCACCCAAGCGGTGGGGCTGAGCTCTACGATCTCGTCTGCCATGCTCGCGACAACACTGTTCGCGCCGCCTCGATTCCCGCCATGCTCCCAGAGCAGTGCCGCAACCGTCCCAACAAGACAGTCCTTGCAGGCCCTCCTACCTGATTGTTCCCCGTGCTTGGGTCTGCTGTTGCCCGGCTCGTACGTTGTTCTGCCAGCGACGCAGGAGGCGGGCGATGGTGGACTACGAACGCGGGCACTGCGTGGTTTACAAGCGGTGCGGGTGCAGCGACGAGGTCAGCGGTAGGCGGTTGGGTGGGTCGCTGTGGCCGGTTGGCCGAGGTGGGGCATGGGAGCTGGTATTTCGCGGTCCAGGTTGTGGGGGCGTCCGGTTGCCGTCGCCGGTGCGGACGCATCCGGTGGCGTGGACCGCTCGCCGGGAGGCGGCCTGGCGGCACGGGGAGAGCGACCGCCGGTGGCGGTGTGGACGATCGAGCAGTTGGCCGCCTTCCTGCGCTTCGCGCGGGAGGACCCGTTGTTCGTTCTGCGGTGGCGGGTGGCCTTGCGCGGGCTTCGGCGCGGGGAGGTCGCCTGGCTGCGCTGGGTGGATGTCGATCTGGAGCGGCGCGAGCTCACCGTGGCACACCAGTTGGTGCACACCGATGATGGGCTGGTCCTGTGTGAGCCGAAGAGCGCGGCCAGCCGGCGAACTTTGGCACTCGATCCGGAGACCGTGCGGCTGCTGCGCCGGCAGGAGCGTGTGCAGCGTCGGCTGCCGCCGGTCCGGTTGCACGACCTGCGTCAAGGAGCTGCGACGTTGGCGCTGGCGTCGGGCACGGAGTTGAAGGTGGTGCAGGGCACGCTGGGGCACGCGAGCATCGTGCTGACCGCCGACACCTACGTCTCGGTGCTGCCGCGGCTGTATCACGACAGCGCCAAGGCGACGGCTCGGCTGGTGCTGAAGGCGGTGCGGGCGACCAACCGGAAGATCGGCAAGGCGCGAGCGGGGGCGTGACTCACATGTGGCTCACCGTGACTCACGATCAGATGACGCGACTACAGATCCGCGTAAAGCCGCAGGTCCGCGTGGTTGGGCGGGTGGGACTTGAACCCACGACCCACGGATTATGAGAGGCGTTTCCTAAGCCCGGTGTGGCCTCCCGCGCCCAGTTCGGCGACCTCACCTAAGCAGGTGACCGCGGCTACTTAGTCGCGAGCAGGCATGACCGGCGGGATGCCGAATACCGACTCATTCACAGATGATCGTCCGCGCGCTACCCTGCCTCCGACCTCACAGAAACGGAGAGCGTGGATGCGCAGATTAGCCAGATCCGGTTTTGCCCTGTCCTTAGTCGGGGTCACGGTCGCGGCCGCCCTGGTCGCCATCGCACCGGCCGCGTCAGCCGCGCCGGCGCGCGGCGACGGACACCGGGTCACCGTCATGGTCCACGGGTTCGACCGCGAGGCCGACATCAGCTGCTCCGGCGCATGGAACAGCGCCGAGAACCTGCTGAACGCAAATGGCTGGGGCGACGTTGTCACCTTCGGCTACTACAACAAGGCCACCAACTGCGACCTCAGGCTCCAAGGGACCACCGACACGCGCATCCAGGAGGTCGGCCGCCAGTTCGCGTGGACCGTCTACTACCTGTACTCCAGCCATGACGTGGCAATCGACGTCGTGACGCACTCCATGGGCGGTCTGGTCGCGAAGGCGGCCATCGAAGGCGTCAACAGGTACGGGGTAGGAAAGCCGCCGCCCGACCTGAGCGGGCTGACGGTCGACGCGAACGACCTCGGCGCCACCGTTTGGCCCAGAGCCTGGCCACCGTTCCTGTACATCGAGGACATGGTCACGCTCGCCACGCCGCACCAGGGCATCGGCAGCGCGGTGGTGACCGCGTGCGCCCTCACCCACGAGCAGTGCAGCGACATGCGTCCGGGCAGCGGCTTCATCAGCTGGCTGGGAAAACAACCGCTCTCCCAGATGGGCACGGACTATACCTTCCTCGCCTCGAGTCACGACGACACGGTCAGCTCCGACTCGGCGACCAACAAGCGCACTGCCCACCATTGGGTGCTCTACGGCTCGAACGCGGACGGCGGCACGCTGAGTCACACCTCCATCCGGAACACCTCAACCGGCGACTGGCAAGCGTCGTACGGCGGGCAGTTCAGCGATGAGGGTGTGGGCTCGTACCCCGCGCCGCTCCTGCGGATGATGGACGCCCTATACGACCAGCAGGCCCAGTAGCACAGAAGGACGATCGGCACGCCACGAGGGTGGCGTGCCGTACAGGTGAGCGTACTGGAGAAGCACGTCGACTTCCTGCGCGACTTCCGCGGCGACATCGTTCACCCGCCCACCCTGCAACTGCTGGACGAGCGCGGCCCTTCGCCGGTACATGGCCTGCGTTCATGGAAGGTGTCCTTCGCCTGCAGTTCGACTCGCAGGTTCGGCAGCCTCCATGGGAACTCGACTTTGCAATCTGAGCGATCTTGAAGCGCGCGGTGGTGGCGGGTTGGGATCGCGCTCACGCGCTCGGGGTGGCGCTGCAGCTGACTGCACTGATGGTCAAGACGTGATCATGTTGGACCGGATGCCCTTGGTAGTTCTCTGACATGCGGAAACATCGGCGGTCCTAGAGCCTGTTGCGAAGTGGGCAGGGACGTCGGGGTTTCAGGGCGTGATGTGGTGCTCGGTGAACTGGCCGCAGGAGCGGAAGCCCAGGCGTCGATAGACGGGTTCGCCGTTCGCGGACGCCTGGAGGACCGCGACGCGGTAGTGCTCACGGCGGGCGCTGTGGAGGGCGGCGAGTGCCATGGCGCCTCCGTAGCCGCGTCGGCGGTGGGTGGCCAGGGTGCAGATGTTGTAGATCCCGGCCACGTGTGCGTGGAGGAAGACTTCGGCCGAGCAGACCGGGCGGCCCTCCACATAGCCGACCAGATAGAGGGCCGGGCAGTCGGCGGCCAGCGCCTGGGGGACGGCCCGGTCGAAGAAGCGGCGCACGGTTGCGGCGGGCGGGTCCCAGTTCGCGGCGACGACCGTGGCGTAGTCAGAGAGCTGTTCAGGTGTGGTCACCGGGCAGACGTCCAGTCCGTCCACAAACGGCTGGGGCAGGGGGCCCTCCAGGTCGGCCCACATGGCCGTCTCGTGTTCGGCGGCCGGCAGGCCGACCGCCGACAGGCGGGCGGTCAAGTCCTCCGGGATGGAGGCAGGGCCCACTCACCAGGAGAACGGGCGGCCGGTGGCGGCCAGCGTCCGGATCGTCTCGGTGATCCGTGCCTGGGTGGAGTCGCACTCGGGTGATGTAGCACTCGACGTGCAGGTCGGCGGCGGCCAGGGATCTTATGAGGGCGGTTCGCGGGTTGGTGCCTTCGGATTCTCATGGTGGGGGTGTGAGTGAGGCCAGTGCGGTCGGTTGTACTGCGCCGGCGGCGGCCGAGCCGAGTAGTAGGTCGGTCAGGTTATGGGGCTGTGCCTGTTCACCGGTTGGAGCCGCTGCTGCGATCCGGTCCAGCCGGAAGCCCCGGCCGGCCCGGCGCGTGCGGCACCAGGCGATGAGGTACCAGCGGCCGTCGGCGGTGAGCAGTCCGGCCGGTTCCACGACGCGGTTGCTTTCGTGCCCTGCCGCGTCGGTGTAGGACAGCCGCAGCACCATGTTGTTGGCGAGGGCCTGCTCCACCGCGGTACGGATCGCGGAGTCGCCGTGCGTCGGCAGGGCGACGATCCGTGCGGCGAGTTCTTGTGCCGCCACCGAGGCGGGGCCGGCCATCGAGGCCACGATCTTCTGAGCCGCCGTGCGGGCCGCGCCGGCGTAGGGGGTGGAGGCGTCGGCCGCGGCGAGCGCGGCCGTCAGCGCCCAGGCTTCATCGGCGGTGAGGTGGATCGGGGGCAGGGTCATCTCCGGGTCGATCGACCAGCCGCCGCCTCGCCCGGGTGTGGTCCGCACCGGGACACCGGTCTGCATCAGTGTCTGAAGGTCACGCTGCACCGTGCGTGTACTCACCTCGAATCGCGTGGCGAGCGCCGCGACCGTCAGCGGCCGCGGCGCCGCCGCGCGCAACTCTTCCACCAGCGCATACAGCCGGGCAGTCCGGTTCATACCGCCGACGCTACCGTCACGCTGTGCACAGAAAGTCCCGCTCTCGCCGTAGTTCCCGCTCGGTGATGGTCAGAGGGAACAGGGTGAAGCCGTGCATCGCGCCGGCGACGACGCCGAGCTGCACAGGCGCACCCGCCGCCTGCCACCGTGCGGCCAGGAACAGCGAGTCGTCCAGCAGCGGATCCTCGGTGCCGACGACGATCCGGGCGGGCGGCAGCCCGGCCAGGTCCGCGAACAGGGGCGAGACCTCGGGATCGCGACGCTGCTCCTCCTCCCACCCTGGTGTGAACAGCTCATAGCTGCCCCGAATCGTGTCGGTATTGCTCAGCAGAGGTCTGGGGCCAAACGATCTCTGGCTTGGTGTCATCGACAGGTCGTAGGGGCCAAAGAGCAGGTGGGCCGCCCGGAAGGCATCGGTGATGCCGTGCCGGTCGCGAAGGCGCAGCAGCGTCACGACGCTGAGGTGGGCACCGGCCGATTCACCGCCGATCAGCAGCCGTTCGGTACCGAACTCGGCCGCGGCGTGTTTCACCAGCCATCGGGCAGCCGCTTCGCAGTCGTCGGGCCCGGCGGGGAACGGGTGTTCCGGCGCGAGGCGGTAGTCCACGCTCACCACGGCCAGCCGTGCCTGCTCGGCGAGCCGCCAGAGCCGCCCGTCCTGTCCGTCCGCGGACCCGAACGCCCAGCCGCCTCCGTGGATGTGCAGGTACACGCCGTCGACGTGGTCCGGCACGAAGACCCGTACCTTCACTCCGCCCTCAACGACACGGTCCTGGCCGTGCGGGAGTCTTACCGGTGGCGTGTCGCCGCCGAGCCGGTTGCGCCGCAGGAGCGCCAGCGCAGCTACGCTCGGCGCCTGCACGCGAGCTGGACGGCTGGCGGCGGCAGCCGCAAATTGCTCGTTGAACGCCAGGGTCTCGGGGAGGCAGTCCTCATCTGTGATCGTCATGCCGTCGACAGTCGCAGCTGCCCGCGACAACGCCGTGTCACCCTTTCTTTGTGAACTACGTCACCCTCCTGCCGTGCTCCTGGTGTGACCGGGATCGAACGGGTGACGTCGAGTCGAGAGGCGCTGGGCCGCTCCCGAGGTGGCCTGTCCACCAAGATTCACCTGGTCGCCGACCAGCGCTGCCGTCCGATCACCCGGCTCACCAGCCCCGGCCGGCACGGCGACTCGCCTCGCTTCATCCCACTGATGGAGTCCATCTGCATCCGGCGGCGCGGGCTGGGCAGGCCGCGCAGGCGGCCCGCCCGCGCGATGGGTGACAAGGTGTACTCCTCCCGGGGAAATCGCGCCTACCTGCGCAGACACGGTATTCAGGCGGTCATCCCCGTCAAGGAGGATCAGAAGGCCAACCGCCTCAAGCGGGCTCGGCCGGAGGCCGCCCCGCACCGAAGACGACCGGGGCTAGTCCGAGCGACATCTCGTCGATCAGCAGGAATCGCGGGTTAGTGATCAAGGCCCGTCCCAGCACAAGCATTTGCTGCTCACCGCCTGAGAGAAGCGTGGCGGCGCTCTCGCGGCGTTTCGCGAGCTCCGGGAACAGGTCGAACGCGCGATCGATCTCGCTTGCGGAGCGCGTGGCGACGCGCAGGTTCTCCATGACAGTGAGAGACCCGAAGACCGTGCGGCCTTGCTCGACGTGCACGATGCCCAGTCGGCGTCGACCGACCTTGCTGGCATTCGTGATGTCTTCCCCCGCGCAGGTGATGGCGCCTCCCGAGGTCGGGATGAGGCTGGACACGCTTTCGAGGAGGGTGGTTTTCCCGGCACCGTTGCGACCACGAGCGTGGTCACCGTGCCGGGCTGGACTCGCAGGGAGATGTTGCTGACGATCCGTCCTGCTGCACGGTCGACGCAGACACCGTCGACGATCAGGTCACCGGTCACCTTGGCACCTCTCCCAGATAGGCCAGCGTCACGGCCGGGTTGCGCAGGACGGCGTCCTGGTCGCCGGCCGCAATGATCTGGCCGAAGTTGAGCGCCACCAACGACGTGCAGACCATTCGAACCAGGCGACCCATTCGGCGGTGGCCAGTTCCACGTCGGCCAAGCTCCGCCACGGGCCCCGAGGCTTGATCAGCTCGGTCTTGTACAAGCCGATGTGCGATTCCATCAGGGAGTTGTCGAGCGCGTCGCCGACGGTGCCGATGGAGGCGTCGATCCCGGCCGCTACCAGGTGCGTGGTGAATCGGAAAGAGGTGTATTGGGCTGCCGGCATCCGAGTGATGGATCAGCCCCGGCTCGACCGGGCGGCCGGCGCGTTCGCGCCGCCACAGGGCCATGTCCAGGGCGTCCAGCACCAGGCTGGTCTGCTTGGTCAGCGAAGCGGCCCAGCCGACGACCGCTCGCGAGTAGACGTCGGACCACGAAGGCCAGGTAGACCACCCCGCACCAGGCGGCCACGTGCGTGATAAATCGACGAAGGAACGCTCACCCTGCACGCCGACCGCGGCAGCTCGATGACGTCCAAATCCCTCGCCGAACTCCTCATCGACCTGGGCGTGGCCAAGTCCCGCCTTCCCCGGCCGGTTCGACACGATCGAGCACGCCCGTCCAAGACCAACGAACCGAAGGACACCACAGAGAAGACGACACAGAATTAGCTCAGCTCAACTGCCCTGATCAAATTGACAGGTTCCGCTCGACAACGGTGTCCCGATAAGGGTCGAGCGGCATGTTGCTGACTGCCGTCCATGAACCACGCCTCGCGGGATAGCGCGGGATCTGCCGCTACCGTAGCAGCGGTGAGCAGTGGATCATGGCCGGGACAAGACCGCGCGTTACAGCCAGCCCTCCTCCCTGGCACGCATGAGCGCCCTCGTACGGTTGCCCACGCCGAGCCGGGAGTACAGGCCGGATAGGAGGCGGAACATCATCCGCTCCGAGTAGCCCACTCGCTCGGCTAGCTGCGCGACGGTCATGCCATCGGCCAGCTGACTCAGCCACTCGATCTCGTTGTCCGAGAGCAGGCGAGGGGGCTGGTCGTCCGTGCTGTTGGCGACGAGCGTGCGCAGCACGTCCACGGGCAACAGGCTGTTGCCGTTCACGGCGGCGCGTACGACGTCGCGCACCAAGATCGCTGAGGCGTCGCGGGGTAGCACGCCCACGGCGCCGGCGGCCACGGCGCGGACGTACGCACCCGGGGTTACGTCGGAGAGCACGACCACCACCGTGGCCTCCGGCTGCACCTTCAAAAGGTCCGAGAGCCTGGCCCAGTCCCGGTCGTGCTCGACGGCGAGCAGGACCAGTGGCACTCCCGGCTCGGCCGCCCATTGGAGGACGTCCTCGGGGGCATCCGCTGGGAATCCCTCGTCGCCAAGTGTGGCGGCGAGCCCGCGGGCGAACATGGGCAGCGGATCGACGACGGCAACCCGAACCGTCATACGGATCATGCCTCCCAGCGGAGCAGGCTCGCATCGCCATGGTCGTACAGTCCAGCCTCGATGAAGGTGTCAGTTTTCTGCCGAGTGTTGGCAGGCCCCCGACACGTTGCAGCGTGGCTTGGCAGGTCATCGCCCCGAAGTCGTCATGGACCGGCGACTCTGGCGTTACGTAACTTCAGTGTTACGTCTGCCCCCTCGCGCCGAGGAAGGTATCCGTTCGACGCGGTGGCGGACGCAGGGGATCTTCGTGCTCTCGGCGGGGAGGGCGACATGGTCAACGAGAATAACGGCGCCGATACGGCCCAGCTGCCACTGAGGCGCTTCCGCCTCTTCCGGCGAGCACGTCCCAACCCGAAGGCCAAGCTGTTGCAGAAGGGCGACGTCGTCGTGCCGAACTACCGGAGCGCGAAGGCCCGCGATAAGCACCCTCGCGGCGTGATCCTCAGCATTCAGGGAAGCTACGCGGCGGTGCGCTGGCAGGATCAGCTGACCCAGCCGGACAGGTGCGAGCTGAGGCTGCTGATCAAGGTTACTTAGGCGTCCGGTCTTCGGCTGCCCGGCGCGCCTGGTTGAGTATGACCGGGTCCGCGGAGCCGAAAAGCTGCAGATGTGTGAGGGCCTGCTGCTTGGCGCCGTCCACGGGAGCCAGGCGGCGAGCCTGGTGGTACGCCTCGACCGCCCGGTGAATCCTGTCGGGTTCCTTGCAGAGCGCCAAGCCGCACAGTGTCAGCCCGGCCGCCTCATGAGTCTGGTACTCGCGTGGTTCGCGCTCCAGCCGCAGCCACGCCTCAGTGCAGGCCCTGTGGAACGCGGCACGTGCCTGGTCAATCTCGTTCAGGCGGAACAGCACCAAACCGTACGTGACCCACGAGCCCAGCGCCCGGATCCCGATCGGCTTGTCGATGGCGGCCTCGACCGCGGTCGCCGCGAGCTCGAGCTTGCCCGCGTGCAGGTAGGCCTGCGCGAGGCTGACATTGGCCTGGCGTGAGAGGGTCGGGTTGTGGTTCAGGACTCCGAGGTCGGCCGCCTCCTTCGCCAGGCGAATGGCGGACTCGAAATCCTTCTTCTCACAGAACAACGCGGCCTGCCCGTCGAGTAGCTGGCCTTCCAGACGGTAGCTGCGCACGTCCCGTGCGATCTCCAGCCCCCTGGTGAGCAGCTTCATGGCACCATCGACGTCGCCCAGCTGGCCTCGCAGCCATCCCTGATCCAGCAGGGTGACGGCGAGAGTCTGCTTGGAGTCGTCGTCTTCGAGCGACGACAGCAGCTTCCGCGCGCGGTTCAGCTCCTTTTCCGCCAGCCGGAACCGCCCCAGCCGAGCCATCGACATGCCGAGGTTCGTCCTGGCCTTGCCTTCCTCGTACCGCAGTGAGCGGAGTCGGCTGTGCCGGGCCGCCACCCGATACTGCCCGATCGCCAAGGTGACCCGGCCGTCGTCCAGGTGCCTGTTGCCGATCTGGATCCGCAGCAGAATCCTGGCGAACGGCTCGGAACGCGACAGCCGCTGCATGAGGTCGGCGAGCGTGGCCGTGTCCGAACCGGTGGGATCCTCTTCTCCGTGGCGAGCGGCGATCAGGGCGGAGGTGATGTACGCCTGCTGCTCCAGGGAGAGGGAGTCCTTGCCGTCGAGTTCACGGAGCCAGGGGGCGAGCACACTGCTCTGGCCCCACCTGGTCAGATACTTCGTGTCTATGTCCTCCATGAGGAGCAACGCCTGCCGGTACCCGCCCGCGGCAATGCGCAGGCGGATCTCGCTGAGCTGCGGTTGCAGGTCGTCCACCCGGATCACGGGCACATTGGCCCGCTCGCTGACCTCGTGGAAGTAGTCGGCGGCGCGGTGCAGCAACCATGGCTGGGTGTAGAGCGGGGCCAGGCTGGTGAAGTCGTTCTCGGAGCCCGGTGGCACGGTTTCCAGAATGCGTTCGGCGTCGGGTCTGGGCGGGAGGAAATACCGGTCCCCGTCGCGGCGTAACAGTCGCCGCTTCTCCAGAATCTTGAGCACGGGCGCGCTGTCGACTCCGGGGACGTACTCCTGCAGCAGGAAGTCCACGGCCTCGGGGCGCACGGGGGCGCCGTACACGGCCAGCGCCTGGACGACGCGCTGCTCGGTTCTGTCCAGGCGGCTGACGAGCCGCTGGAGCAGGACGGGCATCGGCGTCTTCGCCGCCCCGCATGCCGCGTCGATGTCGGTCAAGAGCCCGCCCAAGGTCAGATCCGGGTCGGAGCGCAACAGGCAGTACACGAGCTCGATGAACCGGGGGATGCCATGACTGATCACACCTAGGTCGTCGATCTCGGACCTGGGAATCGCCTCTACGTCCAGCAGGCCGTCCTCGTCCAGGCTCGCCAGGAAGGGCCGGGTCTCTGCCGGCGGCAGACCTTCCTTGAGGCCGCACGGCCGGACGCGCGGTTCATACCGCCGCTGCCATTCGAGGAGTTCTCGTTTGGCGGACAGGAGGAGCCGGATGCCGTGGCCGTCGCGCATCAGAGTCCGGATGACGAGGTCGAGGTCCCCATCCCGGGGTACGTCGGCCTCGCCGAGGAGGTCGTCGAAGTTGTCGATGGCCACGACCACCGAGGTCGAGCCGAGCGCGGTCAGCACCGGGCGGAGTTTTGCCTCCACAGGGAGGTGCTCCCGCAGCCGGCGGCGGAGCAGCACCGGGTCCGGGGCCAGGAGGCTGAGATCATGCAGGAGCGTGTCTGCGGACACCTGCCGGTACCCCCCGACCGCCAGGTAGACGAACGCTGCGGCCTCGATGGCGAACTTTCTGGCGGCCAGGCGCCGCCGTACTTCGGCGATCAGCGAGGTCTTGCCGTTGCCCCCGTCACCGGTGAGCACGATCGCGCGGACGGTGGGGTCGCTCAATGCCTCCTTGAGTTCCTCCAGCTTCAGCACCCTGTCCTGGAACTCGGTCGGCGCCGGGACGGGTATCTCGTTGACGAAACGCATGCTGGCTTCGATCCGTACGTCACTGCTGACGTCGCGCTCGCGGTGCAATCCCGCGTCGATGCGGTCCTGTGTCCTTCGCCGCGCCCCTGTGGGGTCCGCCGCCCGGGCGGACTCCTCCTGCTGCCGCTCCATGACGTCGCGCGCGAAAGCCTGATGCCGGAGGTCGGACTCGGGATCCAGAAAGGGCACTTGTTGGGCCAGCTTACGGGCGTAGTGCTCGGGCCTGGCGTACGTCTGAAGCTGCTCGACCAGTCGTGCCCAGCCCTCTTCCCAATCGGCGGCGAAGTTGATGGGTGTGCGATCGATCAGGGAGAGCTGCTCGGCGACGTCAGGGTGCATCTGCGCCACCATGATGTCCCGGCGCATTTTGAGGGCGAAGAGGATTTCCCTGCGGCACCATTCCCGGTCGGGGAAAGCCCGCGTTCGCACAACGATCACGACGTCGGCGGTGCTCAGCTTGTACTCGATCAGCGGGTCAAACTGCTCCTCCGCGCGGCTCCGCTTGTCATACCAGGGCGCGAAACGCGGCGACGCCCGGGGCAACTCCTCGAACAGCCGCTGGGCGAATTCGAGCCCGTCTTTTGAGGCATAGGAGAGGAAGATGTCAAGCTGATCCAGCTGCTGGTTTCCATCCATAAGACCCCTGGCCAAATCGGCTGATTGCAGTTGTACGACCAATATCTGGCACGGTCAAGACATAGATCGGCGGCGGGTCGATTTCGGATACGAGGCATAAGGCAGGCCGCGGTACCGGTTGGATGGACTCGTTCGACAGCGGGCCAGCACTCCCGAGGGGACGGTCATGGAGCCGGACGAGTACGACGTTTTCCTCAGCTACGCCGGTGAGGACCGGGAGGAGGCGCGGGCCTTGGAGAACGCCCTGCGCAAGGCGAAGGTCCATGGTCGGTCCATGCAAGTCTTCCGGGATGAGCGGTCGATAGACCACCACGAGAGCATCACGAAGAAGATCACGGAGAGCGTGCGCAAGTCGGCTGTCTTCCTGGCCTACTATTCGCGCGTCTATCCCACACGCCCGGCCTGCCAGCTCGAGATGACCTTCGCCTTCCTGCTGGCCCAGCAGGGCCGGACGATGGAAGGGCGCATCCTGGTGGTCAACCCCGAGGACGGCTCGGACCACATCGAGCCCGTGGAACTGCGCGACCTGAAATACCGGCGGCCGCCCGTCTCCGATGCCGGATACCGGCGTTTCGCCCACGAGATGGCTGGACGGGTGGCGGCCCTGTCCGGCCCGCTGGGCGCATCGAGGAGTGTCGCGCCGCCCCATTGGTGGCCGGGTGACCCGCTCCCCGACCGTGGAGTGATCCATCGGCACGCGGAGCTGTGGCGTTTGCATTCGACCCTGCACGCGGGGACCTTCGGACTCGTCGACGCGGGGCCAGCGATGGGGGTGGCGGTGGTCTCCGGACTTCCGGGGGCGGGCAAGACTATGCTGGCCGCGCAGTACGCCCAGGAGTTCGCCGCCGCCTTCCCAGGCGGGGTCCACTGGTTCGCCCTCGACCCCGGCCCGGCCGGTCCCGATCTGCTGCTCGACTACCGTCGCATGGTGCGGGACATGGCCGTCGGCACCGGGATACCGCTCGCCGGGGCGGATGACGACAGCCTGCGCACCCGCATTGCCGCCCACTTCACGCAGCGGGGGGATCCGGTGCTGTGGATTGTCGACCAGGTCCCGGCGGGGGTCTCCGACGAGGTCGTACGGGAGCTGCTGATCCCTTCCCGGTACGTGCGCACAATCCTGACCTGCCGGGAGGACCGCTTCACTGATCTCGGTGGGCCTGTGCGGCTGAGCGGCCTTAGGGAGGCCGAGGGCCTCGCCCTCCTCAAGGATGCGTACGGGACCGGAGAGGAAGCTGAGGCCGCCCGCCTCGTCCACGACCTGGGCGGGCATCCCCAGGATCTTCGCCTGGCGAGCGCCAAGCTGCGGGCGGGCCGCGGCCTGATGTCGCTGGCCGAGTACCGGCACAAGATCACCGGCACGGCGGACAGCGTGCTGAAGGACATCCTGGGGGAACTGGATGTGCCCGCCCTGTCGGTGCTGGGGCTGGCGTCCTTCCTCGCGCCGATCCCGTTCCCTCGGTACATCCTGCGCCGGGCCGCGGCCCTGCTGCACGGCTGGAGCAGGCAGGAGACGCAGGAGCGACTCTTGCCCGCCCTGGAGTCGCTCACCCGCAGGTGCGTCATCGTCGCGGCGGGCGAAGGCGTGTCGGTGCACGCCAGGGTTCTTCGCTCCGTTCCGGCGGAAGCCCGGCACGGATGCCTGGCTGCGGCGGGCCAGGCCGTGGCCGAGCGACTGGCCGCAGAGGACCCGCCGGAGCCGGAGATCGTGGCCCACGCCCGGCATCTGGTGACCAACGGCGAACTGGCCGGCGACGTCGCCGAGGCCCTGTTGTCGCCGCTGATCGCGATCGACGAGCAGTCGTCGAACCACCTTTCCGCCGCCAGACACGCTCAGAGCCTGGCGGCGCGGCTACGGGACCGTCACGGCGACGACGACCCGCGTACCTGCAGGGCCGCGGCGCTCGCCGCGCTGATGCTCGTCACCGTGGGCGACTACACCCCGGCAGCCGAGCTGGCCCGGCTGGTACTGGCGGACTCCCCTCGCGCGTCCGAGGAGGACCATGACGGGGTACGGGCGCAGGCCCTGCACGCGCTCGCCGGCGGGCTGGACGGGCTGGGCCGGTACGCCGAGGCCGAGCCGTACTGGAGGCGCCTGGAGGAGCGGCTGTTCGGGATGGCCGCCGACCAGGCCGACCGGGTGCGGATCGATCGGGCGCGGGCACTGCGCCAGCGGGGCAGACTGAAGGCCGCGGCTGCCATGCTGACGCAGGTCACCGCTGCTGACCTGCCTCAGCGGCACCTGGAGGAGGCGCTCCTGCAAGGGCTGACTCGCCGTCCGAGCGTGGCCAGGGCGACGGCCGAGCGAGCCATCGCGAGCTTCGAACGAGCCGACCTCGCGCAGCACCCCTTGGCCTTCGAGGCGGCCGTGGCATTGGTGGACGCGGAGCTCGCGGCGTTCTCGCACCGGCCCTATCCGTTTGGCAAAGTGGACCGAGAACAACTCGCCAGGATGAAGGAGCTCTGTGAGGAGTACGAACGGAGGCTCGGCCCGTCGAACCCGCTCACGCTGAGCGCCATGGTAGGTTACGGCATCAACCTGGCGGGCTGGCAGGACGCCACGGCTGGCCGGGCCGTGCTAGAGGCCGCCGACGAGCAGGCCCGAGCCGTGCTGGGCAAGGGGCACCCCATCAGGCTACGCATCCTCTACGGCCTCAGCGGCGCCGCCATGCACGCGCTCGACTTCCCCCTCGCTGCGGCCTTCGCGGACCGGGCTTATCGGGACCAGAGGCTGGTGCTGGGCGAGCGGCATCCCGACACGCTGCGGTCCCTTCTGCAGCTTGGGATAGCGCGCTACAACCAACGGGACGACGCCGAGGCGCGCGAACTGATCAGCCAGGCACGGCGTGGCCTGAGTGAGATCCACGGGCTGTGGAACGACGAGGTGCTGCGAGGCTACATCGCGGAGGCCTTCGGTGCCCTGCCCCGGCCGCTCTTCGACGGGATGATCGGGGCGACCCGCTTCGCCATATCGGCTCCCAGCAAGGTGCGACGCGTGCTGAAGGGCTTGATCGACCGCGAGTGATCTCGGTCCGCCTGGCCTCCCGAGGTCCACGGTCTTCGGCCGCAAGCGGTTGTCCGTCATCATCCGGAAGGAATCTGGCCCATTCGGCGAGGGGTGCGCTCACGTCCCGTGATAGCAGGCTCTCTGGATCAGATCTTTTGGGCCGACGGGCTGCGGCGTACCGACGCCTCCGAGCTGAGAACCATGAGGCACGGACCGTCTGCGGCGAAGTCCGTCTGAGCGGGGTCGAGCCCCTGGACGGGCAATGATTCGCCGAGGGGTCCGAGGTTTTGCGCGTCCCACAGTCGCAGTGGCTCATCGGAGGTCATGAGGGTGCCGTCTTGGCTATGCGCGGCGTGCCCCTGCCGGTGCGCAGGCTGCGCCCCACCGTGCAGGACGCCGGGTCCACGAAGCGGACAATGTGGTCGTCGGAGCTGAGCACCAGCGCGCGCCCGGTTGGGGTGAACTGCCCTGTCCGGTGCCAGAAACTGGCAATGAGGGTCTGACCTGGTCTTCTAGGCTTGGTTCTCGTGCTGTTTCGCCTTCTGTATCTGCTGGTGGTCAGGGCGTTCGGCTGGCTGGTGCTGCTCACTCGGGGCGGCGCCTCCAAAGAGGTGGAGATCTTGGTGTTGCGGCATGAGATCGCGGTGCTGCGTCGCCAGGTTGCCCAGCCCAGGCCGGACTTTGACGATGTGCTCGCCGGGGCGGACGTGCGTATCCTCAAGATCCCGCCGCGCTCGCCGCGGGCGAACGCGTTCGCCGAGCGGTTCGTCGGCACGCTCCGGCGCGAATGCCTCGATCACCTTCTGGTTCACGGTGAGCGGCATCTGCGACGAGTACTGGCCGAGTATGAGCGCCACTACAACCAGCACCGACCGCATCAGGCACTGTCACTACGCCAACCCATTCACGATCCGGCTGAAGTGGTCGATCTCACGGCTCGAATAAGCGACGGAGCGCCGTCTGCGGCCTGATCCACGAGTATCGCAGAGCCGCTTGACGCCGCGTGAAACCTCAGGCCAGCGCTATGAGCGAGTTTTGGCACCGGACAGGCGGTGAGCAGGCCCCGAGGTGCTCGGCGAGATACGCCCTCCAAACCTTCGTGGGGAGAGTCCATGGACATTGATGTCGCCGAACGTGAACACCTGGCGGTGGATGAACTGCAGGCACGGTTGACCAGAGCCTTCGCCCGCAGACATTCGGCTGAACGGGTACGTTCTGCGTGGTGACGGCCCACCACCGGTTCGGTGGCCGGCCGATCCGTGACTTCATTCCGATCTTCGTCGAGCTGATCGCCAAAGAAGACCTGCGCCGGTCCGCCTCGTCGCGCTGATGTCTCTGCACGCCCGAGGAAGGCCAGGTGGCCGGGCACCTCCAGTCAACGCCTCCCACCGGGATGCGGATACGGGCGTTGTCAGCCGAGGGTCGTGCGCGCCCAGCCGAGCGCGGCGGCGGGATCCATCCCGTGCGGGATGCGGTCGGTGGGGGTGTAGCTGAGCCATTGGTCGATGAGCCGGCCCAGCTGTTCGGGCACGTGAGGGTTGAGGTGGTCGGCGCGTTCGGGCCGGGTGCCGGTTTGCATCAGGTGGCGGACCTGCAGCAGGTCGGTTCCGGTACCGGCGGTGCCGGTGCGGGTTTCGATCTCGCGTCGCAGCGGTGCCAGGCCGGTCAGCAGCCAGTAGGCCAGGGCGCCGACGCCGTACAGGTCGGACAGAGTGCTGGGTGCGGCGTCGGTGGCGCCGAGTTGCTCGGGGCTGGCGAACCACTTGGTGCCGCCGGGGGACACCGTGGAGACGCTCTTGCCGGCCTGGTGCAGCTGGGACATTCCCCAGTCGATGATCCTGATGTTGGTGAGGCCGTCCAGGACGATGTTCTGCGGCTTGATGTCCAGGTGGATGATGTTGCTCGCGGCGGCGGCCTGCAGCCCGGCCAGCACCTGATCCAGAACCTGCAGGCTCCACTTCAGCGAGACGCCGGCGCCTGCCCGCTGGTGGAGGTGGAGGCTGCCCGGCTGGTAGAGGGGGGAGATGAGGTAGACCGCCTGGGATCTGCGGTCCTGGCCGGAGTCGATGATCTGCCCGATGTGCGGGTCATGCAGTCGCATGCTTCGTACTTCCCGCAGGTAGGTGCGGAACCGTTGGGGGTCGTTGTTGGCCTGGTGGAACACCTTGGCCACAACAATGGTGGCGGGGTCGGCGAGTTCGTAGGCCTTGTACAGGGTGGCCATGGCGCTGGCGTCGGCGTTCAAGGGGGCGTAGATGCGCCAGCGGTCGTTGAGCACCATGATCGGCGCAGGGCCATCGTGGTCGCCGTCGACGGGTGTGGGCGCCGGCTGCGTAACCTGACCCGCTTGGCTCCAGCGCCGCGACAGGGGCTGGCTCCGCGCACGCTCCAGCGTGGCCGAGGCGATGATCTGCGCTGAGGTGATGATCTGCTCGGCGTCAGTGCGGGCCTGGGCGAGGATCTCGGCGACCTCGATCTGGGCGTCTTGGAGCACCTGATGGCGCAGCCGGTCCAGCTCTGCTGTTGCCGCAGCGGGTAGAGCCACGGCGGGGAGACACGGGCACGGCCGAGCAGTCGTCCGGCTGCTGGCTGGGAGAACAGACATAGGCGCACGAAGTCTCAGCGCGCTGCCGCAGGGCCGGACCCGACGCTGCCCGTAGCCACGCTGGTGCCTCTGCCCGGGGTAGTGCCGTACATCGGAAAGCTGCGGTCCAGGCCGGTGAGGCGCAGCACCCTGGCCAGGTGCGGGCGGGGCGCGGCCAGGCCGAGGGCGATGTTCAGGGTTCTGGCCTGGTGTTGGACGCCGATCAGGACACCCAGTCCGGCGGCGTCGCAGAAAGACACTCCGGACAGGTCGAGGATGAGCAGGCCGGTGCTGCGGTGCAAGGCGCGCAGCACGCGTTCGCGTACCGCCTCGCGGGTGCCGAGGTCGAGTTCACCGCGCAGGTGCACGATGGTGGCGGCGGCAGGGATGAGCCACAGACCTGCCCCGAGGCGGGGGTGGAGGGTGGTCATGAGGTGCTCCGATCGAGGGCATCACTGGATGCTGGCATCGCGGGGATAGGGCTTCGCGATGAGGTCGAACGAGGTCGGTAACTGGGCTGCTGTCACGGGCTGCGCAGGTGGCCGGCGGCACCACACCGGGGGCATCTCCCAGGGCCAGTGGACTCATGAGTGAACTGGGCCAGGCGTGGGTCAGCCGGGGCGCGCCGATGCCTGCAGGTGGAGACCGGGCGTCTGGTGCCAGCCGGTGAGCGCGAGCAGGCGTCGCACATGTGGGGGCACCGAGCGCAACGTCAGCACACGGTCGCCGCCGCCGTCGTGGAGCGCGGCGGCGGCGTTGACCAGGGCGCGCAGGCAGCCGATGTCGATGAACGCCAGGCCGCTCAGATCGATGCAGAAGCCGCCGCCGCTCGTCATTGAGGCCAGGGCCCGCCTCAGGGCGGGCAGGGTGGAGTGGTCGAGCTCGCCCTCGATCCGCAGGCCCGCACGGTCGGCGAGCGCGGTGATGCGCAGGAGCCGGTTGGCGGCGGTGATCGGGGTGAGCGCGATCACGAGTCGTTCGATCAGGGCGGCGATCACAAGCGCGGAGACGCTGGCGGCGTGCGTGGTGTTCATGCCGGGCTCCTACGGGGGAGTACGGGAGACAAGAGGGCCGCGGGCTTGAGGCGGCATGAACACGTTGCGAGGGTGCCAGCGTGAGCGGTGTCGTGCGTGCAGTGCTCTGATCATCTAGCAGGCTCGCCACCGCGGAAACCGCCGATTTGAGCCAGGTTTATCACCACCGGCGATCACCGACCAGGTGTTGGCGGGTGCGGGCGGCGGGACCTCCCCCTGCGCAATGCCGATCTTCCTGGGCCCGCGCCGCCACACCTCACCGTGAACCGCGGCCTGCAGACCGGACAAGCCTCTGATGCGCACCGAGTCCTGCCGGGCACCTTCTCCGCGCACAACACGCGATGGGGCTCACCCAGGTTCAGAAAGGGATGCCCTTCTTGTCGCGCTCCGATGGACGATTCATCGCCCTGGGGGGTCAGGCCGTGGCATCTGGCCGGCGATGCAGGTGCAGGTGTAGCCGGGCGCTGCCCGCAACGCCTTCGAGGCTGACCTCGTCACACAGGCGCCGGATCAGCCACAGGCCCACACAGTGGCCGACACAGTGGCCGGCGGCGAGGTCGGGTTCGAGGCTCAGATCGGCTTCGCTCAGGGCAGCGGCGGCGTCGACCACCTTCAGGTTCACCCCTACGTCGTCGCTCCACGCGATCAGGGCGCCGCCTGCGCCGCCGTGCCGTAGCACGTTGGTGGCAGCCTCGTTGGCGACGAACACCAGATCCTGCAGGCGCCGGCCGGTCAGGCCGGCTGCGAGACCGAAGGCGTGCACGCACTCGCGCAGCGCCGCCAGGTCGCGGGTGATCGGCCACTGTAACCGGAACTCGGAGATCATGATGAATCGCTGCCTCTCGGCGGGGGTGGCCGGATCGCCCACCTCTCGCCCAGTCCTTGCGCTGCCATGTCTGTGATCGCGTTGACCAGCCATCATCAGGTCCCGGGCGAGTTGGGAGGTGAGCCCTCGGCAAGCCCGTTCCGGCCCTCTCGGCTTTCGGGGCCTGCAAACGTGGCGATCGCGGCTGGTGATGGGGCTTGCTGCGATTGCCCGTTTCCGCTGGTAGGCCGATGAGGTTGAGTCAAGGGGACCAGCCGCCACACCTCGTGCCGGCTGCCGCCTGAGGAGGGTCGTCATGACCCTGAACATCGATGGCATCGAAGTGAGCGCGCGCGGCAGCCTGAACGGTCAGGCGCCACGATGCGAACATGTTGATATTTCTCCGAGAGCTGAGCCCGGATCACCGCAGTGCGCCGGATGCCTGGCTCTGGGCCTGGCCTGGACCCGCCTGCTGGCGTGCCTGACATGCGGGTGGGTGGCCTGTTCCGACGATTCGCCGGGCACTCACGCCCGCGAGCACTACCGGGAGACCGATCATCCGGTGGTCGCGGCGCTGGAGCCGGAAACGGCTTGGCGCTGGTGTTACGTCCACGAACGGACCGTGTGAGCACCATCGTCCTGGCCCCGGCCCCCGGGCGCCGACATCGCCCCAGGGCACGCTCATCTGTTCCGGTGATAACCAGCCTGATCCTTGCTCATTTCCCCACCACAGGCAGGGAAGGACACTGAGACTCCAAGCCGCCTGAGCGCGGTGAGTGTCCGCCTACACGAGGTCATGGCCGACGGGCAGGCAGATCAATGGTCTGCCCGGGTGATGGCTGAGCGGGGCGGTGAAGGGAAATCACGATGAGCCTTGGCAGGAAGATCAGAGACAAGGCGCAGGCCGTCAAGGGCTGGGTCAGGCAGCGTTTGGGCCGCGCCACCGGCAACCCGCGCCAGCAGGCTGAGGGCAAGAGCGATCGGCTCGCGGGGAACCTGAGGCAGGCTGGTGGGAAAGTCAAGGACGCCTTCAAACGCTGATTCTCCCTCTCCGGCAGGCCGCCCGGTGAGGGCGGGGCCGCGAACTGGTCCCGCCCGGATACCGGCGCACCCCCGCGATGAGCCCGTGCGGCTCGCCGTTGCCCTCATCGCCTGCGGCACTCCCCGCGCAATAACCGAAGTTGGAGGTAGAAGCGATGCGTATCGCCTCTATAGTGCTGATCCTGTGGTTGATCGCTGGCGCCGTCGCCGCAGGCCAGCGCGGCTACTACACAGGACCGGTGGAGAACTGCAATCAGGTGGCCACCATCGCGGTGACGATCCTGGCAGGCCCGCTGAACTACCTCGGCATGAACCCGAAGATCGCCTGCCAGACGCCCCAGCCCAGCAAATAGCGGCAGGCCTGCCAGAGCCGCGCGAGGGTCTACAGTGCAGGAAGACGGACCGTATCGGCGCCGCCCGGTTTTAGGGAGGGGTGGCGGGCATGGAACTGCGTCAGCTGCGCTATTTCGTGACGCTGGCCGAAGAGTTGCATTTCGGCCGGGCCGCGGCCCGCGAGCACATCGTGCAGTCCGCGCTGAGCCAGCAGATCCAGCGGCTGGAGCGCGAGGTGGGGGTGCGGCTGCTGGATCGCAGCACCCACCACGTCGACCTCACCCCGGCGGGCGCCGTCTTCCTCATCGAGGCGCGCCAGATCCTCGACCACGTGAGCCGGGCCAAGCACGCCGCGCGCAACGCCGTCGCCGCAACACCGACACTTCGCGCCGGCATCATCGACGCCGGCTACGACACCATGCCGCAGATCCTGCGCGAACTCCAGCACGCCCATCCCGACATCACCATTCACCAGGTCGAAGCAGGCACCCCCGAGCAGTACCGGCAACTGGCCGACGGCAGCCTGGACATCGGCATCGGGCACGCCTCCCAGGCTCCGCACGAGGTGACCGCCGAGCTGATCCGGCTCGATCCACTCGGCGTGCTGGTGCCCGACGAGCACCGCTTCGCCGACATGACGGACGGCGTCCCCATCGCCGCCCTGGCCGGCGAACTCCTGCTGCTCGGCGAAGAAAGCCAGACGCCGGAGCTCAACCAGTTCGTCATCGCGCTATGCCGCTCGGCCGGATTCGCGCCCATCATCTACGAAGGCACCGTCGAGAGCACCCGCGCCGCCGCCGACCTCGTGCTCCAGCACCGCTGCGTGCACTGCGTCCCCGCCTCCTTCCGCACCTCCAACCGGCCCGGCACCACCTGGCGGCCCCTGACCGAACCCGCCACGCACTACCCCTGGTCACTGCTGTGGCACGACGCCAACCCCTCCCGCCACCTCGCCGCCGTCATCGCCAGCGCCCGGCAACTCGCCCAGCGGCTCGGCTGGCTGCAACCCGCCGAACCGGCGCCGTCCGCATACGGTTCAACGCTCATGCGCCAAGGGGATGAAACCGCCTGAGGCGGGGATGACCTGGCGTGCCCCGAGCCTGCACGTCCCGGTGATCGGTCCTGGAGATGAATCCTTCACGGATCGCCTGTTTCCGCCCCGTACGCGGAGATGTTGGCTGAAGGCGAACGAGTTCGAGCGTCGGCGCCGGCAACCGGTCGGCGGCCGACCCCCTGCTTCGACCGGTCCGGAAGACCGATCCCGCGCAGACATCGATGTACCGCCACAGGGAGTTCGGCCATGGGCATCATCGCTTGGATCATCCTCGGACTGGTCGCCGGACTGGTGGCCAGAATGCTGGTCCCCGGCGAAGACCCGCAAGGTTTGATCATCACCTTCGCGCTCGGCATCGCCGGCGCGCTGCTCGGTGGGTTCGTGGCCACCGAGGTGTTCCACGTCTCGGGCATCCAGGGATTCTTCAACCTGTCCACCTGGGTCTGCGCCATCGCCGGCGCGGCGATCCTGCTGCTCGCCTACAACCTGATCACCGGCCGACGCTCAGGCCGGCGTTCGGGCCGCTGGGCCGGCCGCCGATGACCCCGCCC
>NZ_JBFAMX010000114.1:0-25007 GCF_040659615.1 Nonomuraea sp. NPDC049784 | reverse complement strand
GGCAGCAGCAGCCGGTCGAAGTCATCGGGGCTGATGAACGGGTAGTTGAGCACCTCGACGTAGCCGCCCTCGGCCAGCGCCCTGCCGACCCGCCTGCGCAGCCGCTGCCCCTCGGTGAGCCCCGCGCCGGCGGGGGCGGAGGGCAGCACGGACGGCAGGCTCTCGTAGCCCTCCAGCCGGATGACCTCTTCGGCCAGGTCGTTCGGGTCGGTGAGGTCGGGACGCCACGACGGCGGCGTCACCGTGATCATGTCTTCGCCGGCAACCGCCAGCTTGGCCGCCAGCGCGCCGCCGGTGACGACGCCGGTCGGGTCGACGCCGCCCTTGCGCACGGCCGGGTCGTTGCCGGGGGTCACGACGCAGCCGACCTGCTCCAGCCGGGCGATCACGGTGTCCCTGGAGTAGGAGTCGCCGGCCACGGTGCCGGGATAGTCCGACGGGATCGCGATGCGCGGCGGCGACACCTCGACCTCGGCGTGCGTGACTCCGGGCTGGACGGTCGCGCCGCCCAGCTCGGCCAGCAGCTGCACGGCCCGCCACGAGGCGACGAGCGGCAGCTCCCGGTCGACGCCGCGTTCGAACCGCTTGGACGCCTCCGACACCAGCCCGTGCCTGCGCGACTCGCGCGAGATGCCGGTCGCGGAGAAGTGGGCGGCCTCGATGACGATGTCGGTCGAGCCGTCGGAGATCTCGGTGTCCAGCCCGCCCATGGTGCCGGCCATCGAGATCGGCCCCGACTGGTCGGTGATGAGGATGTCGTCGGGGTCGAGCTCGCGTACGACGTGGTCGAGCGTCTCGAGGCGCTCGCCCGCCGCGGCCCGGCGCACGACGATCTCGCCGCTCAGCTTGTCGCGGTCGAACGTGTGCAGCGGCTGGCCCAGCTCCAGCATCAGGTAGTTGGCGATGTCGACGGCCAGCGACACGGGCCGCATGCCGGCGCGCGTGAGGCGTACCCGCATCCAGAGCGGGCTCTGCGCGGCGGGGTCGAAGCCGCGGACCTCGCGCAGCACGAACCTGTCGCAGGCGGTCGGGTCGGCGATCGAGGCCGGCCACGACGGGCCGGTCTCGGCGGGCGGCTCGACGTCGGCGGGGTCGCGGAACTCCACCCCGAACGCGGTCGCCACCTCGCGCGCCACGCCCCTGATCGACAGCGCGTAGCCGATGTCGGGCGTGATCTCCAGCTCGATGACCTCGTCACGCAGGCCGAGCAGCTCGACCACGTCCGTGCCGATGGGGGTGTCCGGCGGCAGCACCATGATGCCGCCGTGCTCGTCGCCGAGCCCGAGCTCGCGCTCGGAGCAGATCATGCCCTCCGACATGCGCCCGTACGTCTTACGCGCCCCGACCTCGAACCCACCGGGCAGCACGCCACCGGGCAGCACGACGGGCACGCGGTCGCCGACGGCGAAGTTGGTGGCGCCGCAGACGATCTCGCGTGGCGCGGCCTCGCCGGTCTCGACCTTGCAGTGCCTGATCGGCTTCTTGAAGCCGCTGAGCTCCTCGATCTCGAGCACCTCGCCGACGACGACGTTCTTGACGTCGTGGCCGTGCGAGGCGATCGACTCGAGCTTGAGCCCGGCGGCGGTGAGCTTGTCGGCCACCTCGTGGGCGGTGACCGCCGGGAGATCGACATACTCCCGCAGCCAGGAAAGCGGGACCTTCATCAGATCTCCATTCCGAACGGGAGGGTGAAGCGCACGTCTCCCTCGACCATGTCACGCATGTCCTCGGCGTTGTGGCGGAACATCAGCGTGCGCTCGATGCCCATGCCGAACGCGAACCCCGAATACCGCGACGGATCGACCCCGCAGGCGACCAACACGCGCGGGTTGACCATGCCGCAGCCGCCCCACTCGATCCAGCCCTCCGACTTGCAGGTGCGGCAGGGCGGGTTGCCGGGGATCGCCGAGGCGCCGCGGCAGACGAAGCACTTGAGGTCCATCTCGGCGGACGGCTCGGTGAACGGGAAGTAGTTGGGCCGGAACCGGGTCGTGATGCCCTTGCCGAACATCACCTCGGCGAACCGGTCGAGCGTCCCCTTCAGGTGGGCCATCGTCAGGCCCTCGTCCACGGCCAGCCCCTCGGTCTGGTGGAAGACCGGGGTGTGGGTGGCGTCGAGCTCGTCGGTGCGGAACGTCTTGCCCGGCGAGATCACGTAGACCGGCAGCTCGCGCTGGAGCAGCGCGCGGATCTGCACCGGCGAGGTCTGCGTGCGCAGCACCATGCCGGACTCGGTGGACCCGACGAAGAACGTGTCGTGGTCTGAGCGGGCGGGGTGGTCCTTCGCGATGTTGAGCGCGTCGAAGTTGAACCACTCGCCTTCGAGGTCGGGCCCCTCGGCCACCTCGTATCCCATGGCGACGAACGCGTCGGCGATGCGCTCCTGCAGCGTGGTCAGCGGGTGGCGGGCGCCGTGCGGCCGCCGGTCCCAGGGCAGGGTGACGTCGACGGTCTCCTCGACGAGCACCCGCGCGTCGCGCTCGGCCTCCAGCTCGGCCTGGCGGGCGGCCAGCGCCTCGTTGATCGCCTTGCGGGCGGTGCCGACACGCTTGCCGGCCTCGGCGCGGGCGGCCGGCGGCAGGGCGCCGATCTCGCGGTTGGCCAGGGCGATGGGCGAGCGGTCGCCGGCATGCGCCAGCCTGGCCTGCTTGAGTGCGTCGAGGCTGTCGGCCGCCTTGATCGCCGCGATGGCGTCGGCCTCCATGCGCGACACTTCGTCGGCATGCAACGGTGTCACCTCGACGGGGTCGTAGTCAGACAAGAGTGAGCTCCGAATCCAGGGCTTGAGCGGAAAAGAGTCTAGTGGGCCCGCCCACCGGGGCCGACTCGATCGCTACGGGGTGGCGAAGTCGGGCGTGCCGGTGGGCACAGTAAATCGAAACTCCGCCCCGCCCTCGGGCGCACGCTGCACGGTGATCGTGCCGCCGTGCGCCTCGACCAGGCCCTTGACGATGAAGAGGCCGAGCCCGGTGCCACCGCGCCTGCGGCTGTTGCCGCCCCGCCAGAACTGCCTGAAGACGCGCGGAGCCAGCTCGGGCTCGATGCCCTCGCCCTCATCGCGCACCGACACGGCAACTCCCCATCCGACGGACTCGATCTCAATTGTCACAGTGCCACGCCCGTGGCGCAGCGCGTTTTCCACCAGATTACCCAGGATCTGGTCGATCTTGTCCTGGTCGAGCCACATTTCCGGCAGGTCTTCGCCTGCCAGCAGGCGAAAACGCTCCTCGGCTTCACCGGCCGCGACACGCCCGGCGATGAGCCGGCGCACCCTGGCGGGGATGTCGACGACCTGGCGGCGCACCTCCAGCCGGCCCGACTCGATGCGCGAGACGTCGAGCAGCTCGGTGATGAGCCGGGTGACGCGGTCGGCGTCGTTGTTGACGGTCTCGAGCATGACCCGCTTCTGCTCGTCGGTGAAGCGCGACCACTTGGCCAGCATGGTCGCGGTGAACCCCTTGACGCTGGTCAGCGGCGAGCGCAGCTCGTGGGCCACGGTGGAGACCAGGTCGGCGCGGCTGCGCTCCAGCCGGGCGCGGGCGCCGCCGTCGCGCAGGGTGATCGTGACGCGCTCGACCTCGCCGCATCGCTCGGGCTCGCGTACGAGCCTGGCCGCGACGTAGAGCTCCTGGCCGCCGGGCAGATGCAGCGGCCGCTCCGGCACCCTGCTCCTGATGCGCAGCCCGCCCTCGGGGTCGAGCGCCTTCCACCAGTCGCGCCCGTCATGATCACGAAAGGGGAACACGTCGTTCATGTGCCTGCCGACCGCGCGCTCCATGGCCACGCCGGTGAGCCTGGCGGCGGCCCGGTTGACGGCCAGCACACAGCCATATCGGTCGGTCACGATGAGGCCGTCGGGAAGGTCGTCGATGGCTATCGTGCACGCGGCGGCCACTACTCGCCCGTCGGTGTCTGCGCCGTGCACGACCTCGCCTCCTCCGCCTACAACGCCGACAATAGCGGGTTTCCCACCGCCTAGGGCACTCGCTGCGCCCTAGCCGAGGAGTAAAGGCATACCGCCGCGGCGGCGGCCAGGTTCAGGCTTTCAGCCTGTCCGTAGATGGGCACTCTGACCACATCGTCCGCCTCGGACAGTATCTCCTCCGGTAGTCCCCAGGCCTCGTTGCCGAAGATCCACGCAGTGGGTCCCGTGAGATCGACGTCGTCGAGCGTGTGCTTGCCCGCGCCGTCGGCCGCCAGCACGCGCAGGCCCCGCTCCTTCAGTTGACGCACGGCGGCGCTCACCGGTGCACCGATGACGACGGGCAAGTGGAACAGGCTGCCGGCGCTGGCGCGTACACATTTCCCGTTGTACGGATCGACGGAGGCGTCGGTGAAGACGACCGCGTCGGCGCCGGCGGCGTCGGCGGCCCGCATGACGGTGCCGGCGTTGCCCGGGTCGCGCACGTGGGCGAGCATCGCGACCAGGCGGGGCGTACCTTCCAGGGCTTCGTCCAGGGGCACGTGGACGAGCCGGCAGACCGCCACCAGCCCCTGCGGGGTCACGGTCTGGGACAGCTCGGACATGACCTCGCCGCTGGCCCGATGCACGGGCACGCCTTTGAGCGTGGCCTCGGTGATCAGCTCGGGGTGGCGCAGCTCGGCCTCCGCGGTGGTGAACAGCTCCAGCGGCACACCCTCGAGCTTGAGCGCCTCGCGCACCGCCTGCGGCCCCTCGGCCAGGAACCTGCGGTCCTGGTCTCTGAAGGCCCGCTTGGTGAGCCGCCTGGCCGCCTTCACCCGCGGCGACTTCACGTTGGTCAGCTCGGACCCGGCCATGCTCTCCCCCTGTCACATACAGCAAAGGGCCCACCGTCGTCGGTGGGCCCCTCGTTAAGGCAATTGCCTCAGCTCGCGGCTCGTCAGCTCGCAGCCGGAGCGTTCACGTTCGCCGGCAGCGCCTTCTTGGCGGCCTCGACGAGCGTGGCGAAGGTCTGACCGTCGTTGACCGCGAGATCGGCGAGGATCTTGCGGTCGACCTCAACCCCGGCCAGGCGCAGACCCTGGATCAGGCGGTTGTAGGTCATGCCGTTCTGGCGGGCAGCGGCGTTGATCCGCTGGATCCACAGACGGCGGAACGCACCCTTACGGTCCTTGCGGTCCCGGTAGGCGTACGTCATCGAGTGGAGCATCTGCTCCTTGGCCTTGCGGTACAGACGCGACCTCTGGCCACGGTACCCGCTCGCCCTCTCGAGGACGACCCTGCGCTTCTTCTTGGCGTTGAGCGCCCGCTTCACGCGTGCCATGTTTCTTCTCCCCGGGGAATCGCGCTACTTGGCGAGCAGCTTCTTGATCTTCTTGGAATCGGCGTCGGAAAGGACGACCTCGTTCTTGAGACGGCGCGTCAGCGTGGACGACTTCCACTCGTTGTAGTGCGCGCGGTTGGCACGGCGACGCTTGATCTTGCCGGTGCCGGTGAGCCGGAACCGCTTCTTCGCACCGCTGTGCGTCTTCATCTTCGGCATGTCGCCGTCTCTCCTCGTTTCGGTCGTGCCACGGGCCGGGCCGGTGCTGGGCCGACCCGGTCGCGGCGTCTTCGTCTGCTGGTGGCTGAATCGGGGTGCTCTGTAAGGCTAACCCCAACCGCGGGTCATCCTTCCTGTGGGGAAGTGTCCTCGCTGCCACGCTGTGCCTTGGCTGCGGCCTTTTCGGCCTTGGCTTCGGCCTTCTTCTTGTGCGGACCGATCACCATGATCATGTTACGGCCGTCCTGCTTGGCATGGGACTCCACGAACCCCAACTCCTGGACGTCGTCCGCCAGCCGCTGCAGCAGCCGGAAGCCGAGCTCCGGCCGGGACTGCTCGCGACCACGGAACATGATCGTGACTTTGACCTTGTCTCCCGCCTTGAGGAACCGCACCACGTGACCCTTCTTGGTCTCGTAGTCGTGCGGGTCGATCTTCGGCCGGAGCTTGATCTCCTTGATGATCGTGTGCGCCTGATTCTTGCGCGCCTCGCGCGCCTTCATCGCGGACTCGTACTTGAACTTGCCGTAGTCCATGAGCTTGCACACGGGCGGTCGAGCCGTGGCCGCGACCTCGACGAGGTCAAGGTCGGCCTCCTGGGCGAGCTTCAGGGCGTCGTGAATCGAGACGATGCCTACCTGCTCGCCGTTCGGGCCCACGAGGCGAACCTCGGGAACTCGGATACGCTCGTTGATGCGGGGCTCAGTGCTGATGGGGCCTCCTAGGTTTGCGATCCCTACGTGCTCGTCGTAGCGGGGGCTCCTCGCTGAACGCGAAAAGCCCCGCACGTCGCGCATGCGGGGCCACTGAGCTCTGTGGCTTTCGTGGCCTTTGAGCTCCCCGGAGTAGTCCGGCGTGATCCTGGACCCGGCCACCTTTTCGGTGACTCAGGTGGGAGGGAGACCTCCGCTTGCGCGTCCAGCAAGGCATGCCGGACCGATCAGAGAGCTACATTACCACAACCACCAGACTTCCTCGAATCATCCCGCCCAGCCAAGACTCGTTCGCAAGAGTCCTGCGCGGCCTGACGCGAAGGAGGTCTCATGGCCGTCTGGCGACTTACCGAAGCCGAACAGCGACTTGGCGAAGTGATACGCAGGGCTTGTGACGAGGGCCCACAGATCATCACAAAGCGCGGAAGCAGGCCTAGACGTGAAAACGATCAACCCGTTCGACTGGCCGTCCGCCTGACGAGCTCGGCCTCGCCGGCTGCGCGCATGGCCTCCACCGGCACATCCGTGCGGCCCGTCATCAGCTCCACCTGCCGCACCGCCTGGTGCAGCAGCATCGCGAACCCTCCGACCACGGTGCCGCCCGCGGCCTGGACGGCCGTCGCCACGCTGGTCGGCCAGGGCGAGTAGACCACGTCGAAGAGCGCGGGCACCCGTGCCAGCCGGCCCGCGAACGCGTCCGCTGCCCCGCCGGGCAGCGTCGACACCACCAGATCCACCCGGGTCAGGGCGTCGAGCTTGTCGAACGTCTCCACCGCCAGCGCCACGCCCAGCCGCTCGGCCACCTCCATCGTCTCCCCCGCCCGTGCGGGGTCGCGCACCAGCAGCGTCGCCGAGAACAATCCGAGGTTACGCAGCGCCGCCAGCGCCGAGGCCGCCGTGGCCCCTCCCCCCAGCACGGTCGCCGAGCGCGGCGCGGGCACCCCGGCCTCGGCGAGCGCCTGCTCGATGCCGTAGACGTCGGTGTTGTGGCCGTGCCGCAGCCCGTCGCGGAACACCACGGTGTTGGCGCCGCCGACCTCCAGGGCAAGCTCGGACACGGTGTCGAGCAGGGGCAGCACGGCCCGCTTGAGCGGCATGGTCAGCGACAGCCCCGCCCAGGCGTCCCCGTCACCGGGCTCCTGGCCGCGCACGGGCACCAGTTCGCCCAGCAGGCCGGGCAGCCGCGCCTCGTCGCACTCGAACGCCTCGTAGCTCCAGCCGTCGAGCCCCATCGCCTGGTACGCGGCCCTGTGCAGGTAAGGCGAGAGCGAATGACCGATGGGCGATCCCATCACCGCAGCCCGCATCCACACTCTCCTTCCGAACATGCAAGACCCTATCGCCAACGCCCTGCCACCTGGACGGCCCACCGTGCGCGCGTCGCGGCGGGACGCCCCGTCACCGGAGGAGCGTCCCTTGGACAGGCGCCGGGGCACGTCGGCGGGGGGTGCCCACCGTGCGCAGCCGTAAAGGATGGGTCGGTACGGCGCGACGCCGTGATCGGCGGGCGGCCGAAACGGCCGCCCTGGCATCACTCACCCGCACTGGTACGCGCCCGCATCGGCCTGCACCTGACACGGCCATGCCCCGCGCCTTGCCCCGCATCTGCCGCCGCGCGACCGTTGCCGCGCCGTCACGCTCCTCGGGCCACGCGCGGCCGCGCTCGCTGGGGACGGCTCGTGGGTGCAGGACGCGTGCCCGCACCCAGCCAACCCCAGCAACAGGCAGACGCCCACGGCGGTGCGGCCGGGACGGTCAGCCGCCGCAGCCGCCGTTCTTGGTGCATTCGGCCAGCAACGCCTGGCGCTCGGCCTCGGTGGTGGCGAACTTGGTGACGTTGCCCTTGGGGTCGGTGGCCACGAAGTACAGCCAGGGGCCCTTCGCCGGATTGAGCGCCGCCTCGATGGCGTGGTCGCCGGGGTTGCCGATCGGGCCGGGCGGCAGCCCCTCGTACATGTAGGTGTTGTAGCGGGACTTGGTCAGCAGTTCGGCGTGCGTGGCGTAGGTGCGGAACTTGCCGAGCGCGTACATGACGGTGCTGTCCATCGCCAGCTTCATCTGCGGCTTGCGCTCAAGCCGGTTGTAGATGACGCGGGCGATCTTCGGCATGTCCTCGGGCCGGCCGGCCTCGGCCTGCACGATGCTCGCGATGATCATGATCTCGTGCGGTGTGTGGCCGAGCGCCTTGGCACCGCCCTCGAGGTCCATGTCCTCGGCGGTCTGGTTGAACCGCTTGACCATGGTCGCCAGCATCTCCGTCGGCGTGGTCTTGGGCTGGAACTCGTACGTGGCCGGGAAGGCGTAGCCCTCGAGCTTGTTCTTGGCGTAGGACGGCAGGTCGAACTCACCGACGTTCTTGGCCGCAGCGGTGAACTCCTTGGCGGGCTTGCCGGTTGCCTTGGCGAGCGCGGGCAGGGTCTGGGACAGGCGTAGACCCTCCGGGATCGTCACCTTGGCCAGCAGCCGGTTCGCCGGGATGAGCATCGACACTGCTTGCGCGGCCGACATCTTCTTGCGCAGCTTGTACGAGCCGGGCACCAGCGAGCCGCTCTTGTTGGCGTTGCCGATCGCGTTGGTGAAGGCCCTGGCGCTGGCCACGACCCCCAACCGCTCCAGCTCGACTGCCACGTCCGAGGCGTTCTGGCCGTCCTTGATCTCCACGATGACCTCGCCGGTGCCCTGACCGGTGAAGTCGTCGGGCACGAGCGCGTCGCTGAGCCACAGGTACCCGTAGTATCCGCCGCCGCCGATGATGCCCGCCAGCACGACGAAGGCGAGCAGCGGCGCTATGAAGCCGCCCCGGTTGCGGCGCCTGCGCCGCCGGCGCCCGCCGCCGCGCTTGCCGGAACCGCGGGGACGGCGCCGGGCACGACCTTCGTCGTCCTCGGCGCCGAGCAGAGTGTTCAGATCGAGATCGTTCATAGTCGCGCTGGCCAATCTCCCGGTACGGCCAGCCGGGAGTCAAGCGAAACCGCCAAACCGGCTGGGGTCGTCGCCGAGCGGAACTGGGGGATCCGCCGGACATGCTCCCACGACCAGCGGAGAGCACTCTGGGTAGCCATGCTAAGGGATGAGAAGAGGGCGCATGCCCCGTTTTGGGGCCTTTGCGACGGGACGGGGGGAGTCCCTTCGAACATCAGTGCGTCCCGAGGTTCTTTTTCAACTCTTCCCGGTATCTCACGAACTCGCTCTCTTTGTTGGTGAATTTGGTGATTCTATGTGCCGGATCTGTCGTGACAAACCAGTGCCAATCGCCCTTGGCAGGGTTCAGGGCCGCTATCAGGGCCTTCTCCCCCGGATTGGCGATGGGTCCGGGAGGCAGTCCCTTGTGGCGATAGGTGTTGTAGGGGGAGTCGACCTTGGTGTCGCGCTCCGTGATCCTCAGGGTCCGGCGGTTCTGTGCGTACAGAACGGTACTGTCGATCTCCAGCTTGGTGCCCTTCTCGAGGCGGTTGTAGATCACTCTGGAGATCTTCGGATAGTCCGCGTCGGTCCCGCCCTCGGCCTGGATCATGCTGGCCACCGTGACCGCCTCCAGCGGCGTCAGGTGCTTGCGCGCCGCCTGCTCCTCCAGGCCCAGCTGCCGGGCGGCGACGCCGAAGCGCTCGACCATCGCCGCCAGCACGTCCACGGCCGTGTCACCGGGCTCGATCTCGTACGTCGCCGGAAACAGGAACCCTTCGAGCCCCGGAGCGTATTTGGGCAGGCCGACGAGGCCCTTGTCGACGCTCTGGAGCTGCTTGAGCGGCAGCCCGGTCTGCTTGGCGACGCGGGCGAGCACCTCGGACGTCCGCATGCCCTCGGGTATGGTGACACGCCGCACGACCCTGGACGACGGAGCGAGCAGCAGGTCGAGCGCCGCCCCGGCGGCCATGCCCTTGCGCAGCCGATAGTGTCCCGGCCGCAGCCGGTTGGTGACCGCGCGCTCCTCCGCCGCCCGCACGAACGACCGCGCGCTCGCCACCACCCCGGCCTCCGCCAGGGTGGAGCCGACGTCCTCCGCGCTCGAGCCCGGCACGATCCGCACCGTCACGACGCCGCTTCCGGGCCCGTCGAAGTCGTTGGGGCTGAGGTACGGCTTGAGCACCGCGATCCCCCCCGCCCCCAACGCCACCAGGCCCGCGACCAAGCTGGCGGAGACAATCCCGGCCTTGCGGATGGCCTGACGGCGGTGCTTGGACGCCAGCGCGACGTTCGCCTCCTCAGCCTCCGCCACGGCCTCCGGCTCAGGCGCGGCCCCGCCTGCGGACACGGGCCCCGTTTCGGGGACTGGCCCCGCTCCGGACGCGACCACCCTCTCGGGCGCAGCCTCCGCCTCGGACGCAGCCACCCCCTCGGAGGCGGCCTGTGCCTCGGAAGTAGCCTCCGCCTCAGACGTAGCCTCCGCCTCTGACGTGGGCACCCTCTCGGACGCGGCCTCCGCCTTAGGCTCAGCCTCCGCCTTGGACGCGGACAGCCCCTCGGACGCGCCCTCCGCCTTGGGCTCAGCCTCCGCCTCGGGCGGGGGCTGCGATTGCTCGGATTCCTCTGGCTCGTCCGGCGTGGAGTCGTCGGAGCTGAACGGGATCAGGTCGCCGGTGTCGTCCTCGTCTGTGGGCCGGCCGTTCACGCGACCACCCCGAAGTCCCACCGGGGAGCGGTCCAAGACACCGTCACCGACGCGAGCCGTACGGACCGATGCTCCGCCAGGCCACATGGGCGCGACGTCGGCGCGGGCGTGACGCCCGTGACGCGCGCGCTCATGAGGCAGGTCCGCCGGCCGCTGGGGGCGGTGCGACGGGCCTGCCTGGGGGTCTATCCGTGGCACGCTCGGAGTCGAGCGCGTCCTGCAGCAGCACGACCGCGGCCGCCTGGTCGACGACGCCGCGCTGCTTCTTGGCCTTCATGCCGCTGGCCCGCAGCCCATGCTGCGCCGCCACCGTGGTCAGCCGCTCGTCGAACAGCCGCACGGGCGTCGACTCGAGCCGGGCCGCGAGATCGCCGGCGAATTGGCGGGCCAGCGAGGCCGCCTGCCCCTCCCGTCCGGACAGCGAGGTGGGCAACCCCACGATCACCTCGATCGCCTCGTGTTCGGAGACGATCGCGGCGATGCGGTCGAGGTCGCCCTTCCCGCGCCTGACGGTCTCGACCGGCGTGGCCAGGAACCCGGAAGGGTCGCTGCGAGCCACGCCGACGCGTACGGAGCCGACGTCCACGCCGATCCGCGTACCGAACCTCATATCAGCCGAGCTGATCCGCGATGGCCTGCTCGACCAGCTGAAGCGCCTCGCCGATCCCCTCCGGTCGTGTGCCGCCACCCTGCGCGACATCGTCCTTGCCGCCACCGCCACCCCCAAGAGCCTTGGCGGCGACGCCGACCAGCCGTCCGGCCTTGAGCCCCCGCTCGCGCCCCGCCTCGTTGACCGCGGCAACCACCACTGGACGGTCGGAGGGGACGCCGGCGATCACGATGACCGCCGGCCGGTCGGCCGGGAACCTGCCACGCACGTCAAGCGCGAGCTTACGCAGATCGTCGGCACCGGTGCCATCAGGCGCGCGGTGTGTCACGACGGAGACTTCCCGCAGGTCACGGGCCTTGGCCGCCAGATCGCCCGCCACCTGGAGCACCTGCGCGGAGCGGAGCTTCTCCAGCTCCTTCTCCGCCGTGCGCAGCCGGGTGACGATGCCGTCGATGCGCTCGGGCAGCTCCTCGCGGCGCGCCTTGAGCTGCTCGGTGAGCTGCGCGACCAGCACGCTCTCGCGGGCCAGGAAGCGGAAGGCGTCAATGCCGACGAGCGCTTCGACGCGCCGCACGCCCGCGCCGACGGACTGCTCGCCCAGCACCTTGACCAGGCCGAGCTGGCCGGAGCTGTGGACGTGGGTGCCGCCGCACAGCTCGCGCGAGTAGTCGCCGATCTCGACCACGCGGACCTCGTCGCCGTACTTCTCGCCGAACATCGCCAGCGCGCCCATCGCCCTGGCCTCCGCCTGCGAGGTGGTGAAGGCGTTGACCTTGAGGTCGTTGATGAGCACCGCGTTGACCTCGTCCTCGACGTCACGCAGCACACTCGGCGGCACCGCGCCCGCCGCGGTGAAATCGAAGCGGAAGCGGCCGGGAGAGTTCTCCGAGCCGGCCTGCGCGGCCGTCTCGCCGAGCGCGTTCTTGAAGCCGCGGTGCACGAGGTGGGTCGCGCTGTGGCTGCGCGAGATCGCGCGGCGGCGCTCGATGTCGATCTCCGCCTGCGCCTCGTCGCCGACCTTGACCTCGCCGCTGCGGACCTTGCCCCGGTGGACGACGAGGCCCGCGATCGGCGACTGCACGTCGACGATCTCGACCTCGGCGCCGCTGGTGCGGATCACACCCTGGTCGGCGAGCTGGCCACCGCCCTCGGCGTAGAACGGGGTGCGCGCGAGCACGACCTCCACGGTCGCCCCCGCCCCCGCCACCGGCACGGGTACGCCGTCGACGAGGATGCCGGCCACGCTCGTGTCGGCCTCGGTCTGGTCGTAGCCGAGGAACTCGACCTTGCCCGCCTTCTCCAGCAGCTGCCCGAAGACGGAGATGTCGGCGTTGCCGGTCTTCTTCGCCGCGGCGTCGGCCTTGGCGAGCTGCCGCTGCTCCTTCATGAGCCGGCGGAAGCCCTCCTCATCGACCTTGAGCCCGTGCTCGGCCGCCATCTCCAGCGTCAGGTCGATCGGGAAGCCGTACGTGTCGTGCAGCTTGAACGCCTGGTCGCCCGAGAGCGTGGTGCCGGACTTGCGCTTGGTCTCCTCGACCGCCACGTCGAAGATCGCCGTGCCGGTGCGGAGCGTGCCGAGGAAGGACGCCTCCTCCGCGTCGATGACCCCGTGGATCTGCGGCGCGTCGGTCTTGAGCTCGGGGTACTGCTCGCCCATGACGTTGATCGCGACATCGGTCAGCTCGTGCATGTAGCGGTCGTCGCCGGAGCCGAGCAGGCGCAGGTTGCGGATGCTCCTGCGCAGGATGCGGCGCAGCACGTAGCCCCGGCCCTCGTTGCTGGGCAGCACGCCGTCGGCGACGAGCATCGTGCCGGTGCGCACGTGGTCGGCGATCACCCGCAGGCTGACGTCGGCGCGGTGGTCGCGCCCGTAGCGGGTCTTGGTGAGCTCGGCCGCCTTGTCGAGGATCTTGTACGTGGTGTCGATCTCGTAGATGTTGTCGACACCCTGCAGGATCGCCGCCATGCGCTCCAGGCCCATGCCGGTGTCGATGTTCCTGGCCGGCAACTCGCCGGCGACGTCGAAGTCGACCTTGGAGCGCACCGCGCTGAGCTGGTACTGCATGAAGACGAGGTTCCACACCTCGAGGTAACGGTCCTCGTCGGCGACCGGGCCGCCCTCCTTGCCGTACTCGGGACCACGGTCGTAGTAGATCTCCGAGCAGGGGCCGCCGGGGCCGGGCACGCCCATGTGCCAGTAGTTGTCCTCCAAGCCACGGCGCTGGATGCGGCTCTCGGGCAGGCCGACCTTGTTACGCCAGATGTCGAACGCCTCGTCGTCCTCGAGGTAGACCGTGGCCCACAACTTGTCCTCGGGGAAGCCGAAGCCGCCGTCGGACTCGGACCTGGTGAGCAGCTCCCACGCGAACGGGATCACTTCGGACTTGAAGTAGTCGCCGATGGAGAAGTTGCCCAGCATCTGGAAGAACGTGGCGTGCCGCGTGGTCTTGCCGACCTCGTCGATGTCAGGGGTCCGCACGCACTTCTGAGCGGTGGCCAGCCGGGACGCCGGAGGCTTGCGCTGCCCCAGGAAGTACGGCTTGAACGGCGCCATACCGGCATTGACCAGGAGTAGCGTGGGGTCTTCGGCGATCAGGCTGGCCGAGGGCACTACCTTGTGCCCACGCTCCTCGAAGAAGCGCAGGAAGCGGCGGGCGATCTCTGCCGACTCCATGTTGGCCATCCTTTGCGTTAGTTGTTGTCTTCAGCGTTGTCGAGCCCGAAGCGGGCTCGCAACCGGGTTTCGCGCTCCGCGGCCTCGCCGAGCGCGTCGGAAGTAAAGTCTCTCACCTGCCGGAGCATCCCCGCGGCGCCGTTCGCCGTCCTGCGTGCGACGTGGTTGGGGTGGAGCGCCTGCAGCCTGCGCATCACCCAGAAGGTGAGGAACGCGCCCAGCGACAGATAGAACAGCCGCCTGATCATCGTGCCCGCCTCGGCGCGGCCGTGGCCTCCGCCTTCGCCTCGGCCTTGAACCCGGACTGCGGCCGGACCTTGAGCCTGGGCGCCCTGCGGGCCTCGATGGCGCGCCGCACGCCGTATCCGAGCGACGACACCTTGATCAGCGGCCCGGTGAAGATGGTCTGGGTGACCGCGCTGAGCTTGGCGGCATGGCCACTGACCTGCTTGACGTCCTTGGCGATGGCCTCGACGGCGATCAGCTGCCTGTTGGTCTCGTTGACCGTGACGCTCATGTCGTCGAGCAGCGGCAACAGACGGTCGTTCAGGTCGGAGACCGCCTTCGTGGTCTCGGTGAGCAGCCTGGCGAGCTTGACGAGCACCATGGCGAGAACGCAGACCAGGACTATCCAGCCGGTGGCCGCGATCAGCCCGGCGAGCTCTCCAGCGGTAAGCATCCGCTCATCTCCCTCGTACGCTGGGCCGGAACGGCAAGACCCTATCGCGTTGCAGTGACAACCTTGGTGAGGTCGCCGGCCTTGATCGGTCCGCCGCGTCGGCATCCGGCACTTCCCCGGCCACGCTGCCGGCCGCGCCGCGCGCCCATCATGACCTCGCGCGGCGGCCAGTCCCGTCCCAGCCGCCTTGGCACGGCCGCACACCCAAACTTACGCCATCCCGCGCCCCGCCCCGCCGCCCGCGCCCACCCCGCCGCATGAGCGCGCCCGCCGCACACAAGCCCGCCGCACGCGGGTGCCGCGCCGCACGCAAGCCACGCCACACGGAGATGCCTCGCCGCCCGTGCACCGCCACTCGCTGCGTACATCGCGCCGAACACCACCACACGACAGCCCGCCGACCCGGCGCCGAGTAAGGGCCGGTGTCCAGCGCTCCTGCCGCGCCGTCCAGCCAGATCGCCACCCACGTCACGCGCCCCCGCCACACGCGCTCCGCCGGACACCACCGCAACGCAGCACGCCAGCCCGGCGGCCGGCAAACGCCGGTGCCGTCCCGAGCGGTCGTCTTATCAACGCGCCCGTTTCCCGACCGCCCCGGCGGTGCGATTCCTCCCGGAAGCCGCGGGAAGCGTCCCGAGAGGGCCGGCGGAGCGCCTCGAGAACCACCAACGTCGCGGAAACCACCGGCATCCAGCGAGGCGTCGACGTCGCAGAAACCGCCCGCATCCTGAGAGGCGTCGACGTCGCGGAATCCACCCGCATCCTGAGAGGCGTCGACGTCGCGGAATCCACCCGCATCCCGAGGGGCGTCAAGGCCGCCCCCCTTTACAATGTAGATCAAAATGGTTCGCTTCCAGCGACAGCACCATCGTCCCGGGAAAGCGCCGAGGGTCAGGAGCCTCGGAGGAAGTCGCGGATCTTGGTCCAGCGGTCGGCGATCGGGGCCTCGGCGCCGTGGCGGGTCGGCTCGTAGTAGCGGCGGTCGCGCACCTGCTCCGGCGCATACTCCTGCCGCACCAGCCCGTGTTCGAAATCGTGCGGGTACTTGTACCCGTCGCCGTGGCCGAGCTTGGCCGCGCCCGGGTAGTGGGCGTCGCGGAGGTGGCCCGGCACCTGGCCGATCAGGCCCCGGCGGACGTCGCCGACGGCCGCCCCGATGGCCTTGACCACGGCGTTGGACTTGGGGGCCATGGCACAGTGGATGACCGCGTGCGCCAGGTTGATCTGCCCCTCGGGCAGCCCGATGAGCTGCACCGCCTGGGCGGCGGCCACCGCGGTCTGCAGGCACGTCGGGTCGGCCATGCCCACATCCTCGGAGGCGAAGATGACGATGCGGCGGGCGATGAAGCGCGGGTCCTCGCCCGCCTCGATTATGCGGGCCAGGTAGTGGAGCGCCGCGTCGGCGTCGGATCCGCGCATCGACTTGATGAACGCGCTGATCACGTCGTAGTGCTGGTCGCCCTGCCGGTCATAGCGTACGGCGGCCTTGTCGACGGCCTTCTCCACCACCTCCACGGTGATGTCGTCGGCCAGCAGCGCGGCGGCCTCCAGGTACGTCAGCGACCTGCGCGCGTCGCCGCCCGCCAGGCGTACCAGATGCTCGAGGGCCTGGGGCGCGAGCGTGCCGCGCCCGCCGAGGCCGCGCGGGTCGGACACGGCGCGCTCCAGCACGGCGCGCACGTCGTCGTCGGATAGCGACTCCAGCGTGAGCAGCAGCGAGCGCGACAGCAGCGGCGAGATGACCGAGAAGAACGGGTTTTCCGTGGTGGCACCGATGAAGGTGACCCAGCGGTTCTCCACGGCGGGCAGCAGCGCGTCCTGCTGGGCCTTGTTGAAGCGGTGCACCTCGTCCACGAACAGCACGGTCTGGCGGCCCGTCATGCCCAGTTCGCGCCGCGCGTTGTCGATGGCGGCCCGCACGTCCTTGACACCGGCGGAGACGGCGGAGATCTCGACGAAGCGGCGCTTGGTGACGTTGGAGACGACGTAGGCGAGCGTGGTCTTGCCGGTGCCCGGCGGCCCCCACAGGAACAGCGACATGGGAGCCTCGCTCTCGACCAGGCGCCGCAGCGGGGTGCCGGGGCCGAGCAGGTGCCGCTGGCCGATCACCTCGTCGAGCGTCCGCGGGCGCATCCGCACCGCGAGGGGCTGGGGGGTGGCCTCCTCGGCCGCCGAGTCGAACAAGCTATCCACAACGCGAGATTACCGGAGGCGTAGCGGGTACTCAGAACCTTCGCCATCTTGAGACTCGCGGACGGTAACCAAGTCAGCACGAAATGAAACCAGAAGGCGGCCGGGCCGGTCGTCTCAGGGCGTGGAGACCTCCAGACGATAGTCGGGTCCGCGAAACGCCAAGCGCCCCGTTCCACGACTCGCGGCGTCCGCGTCGCGAGTTCCCGCCGCAACGAGGTGCGGGTCAAATGCCCCAGACGGCTCTCGCACCAGAGTCGCCGGCACGAAAGACGTAGTAGCCGGCTACCGCGGCCAGCACCAACGTCAGCGCCGACAGGGCCAGTGTGGTGGTCCGGCCGAACCTGTCGCGGCCGACCGAGTCACGGGCCGGCCGGGTCGCGTACACGAGCAGGAGGCCGGACGCGGCCAGCCCGAGCACCGACAGCAGCAGCGGGTTGGCGAAGCTCTCGTGCGTGGAGACGCGGGCCCCGAGCTCGCCGTCCGCCGTGGCGAAGCGGGCCGCCTTGAGGCTCTCGCCGCTCTCCTTGGCCGCGAAGACCGCCACGGGCGCGGCAAGGGAGAGCAGCACCACCGCCCACGCCGCGTACGTGCGCCAGCGCGGCACCAGCGCGTAGACCGCGGCGGTGGCGACCAGCAGCGGGGTCAGCACCACGGCGAAGTGAATGATCAGGGGGTGAGCCGGCAGGCCCAGGATCTGGTCGAACATGAGGGGCTCCTTTAGTTCTCATTTCAACTACGAATGCGAGCACCATATGGTTCGCGACCTCAGCTGTCGCATGCGCGGCTTTCGCCACTTACGTCCGGCACATATCGAGGGCCGGTAGCATGCGCGGAAGCTGTTTGGTCATGCACTGGCAAAATGAGAGGACATAGCGGTGAGCGGCGACGACCGCCAGAACGAGGAAGACCGCCAGAAAGAGCTGGCGCGGGAGCACAAGGAACGGCAGGCGCAGCGCGCCGCCGGCCAGACCGCCAAGGCGAGGCGGAACACCTTCATCGGCGCAGGCGTGGCCGTCGTGGTGGTCGCGGGCGGCATCTTCGCCGCGACCACACTGGTCAACAGGGACCCCGCCGGCGAGGCGGCCGCGCAGAGCAGCCCCTCCGCCAGCGCGAGCGCGAGCGCGAGCCCGAGCGAGACGGCGCCGTCCGCCCCACCGGCCAAGACGGGCCCGGTCTCCTGCACCTACAAGCGGGACACCTCGGTGCCGAACAAGTTTGTCGGTCTGCCCGGCAAGCGGCCCAACATGAAGCTGAAGAAGATGACGGTCGTCACCAACCGCGGCACGGTCGTCATCGACCTCATGACCGACGCCGCGCCGTGCTCGATCAACTCGCTGGACTTCCTGGCGAAGAAGAAGTTCTACAACAACATGAAGTGCCACCGCCTGGTCACGCCCGACGTGGCCGGGGTGCACATGCTGCAGTGCGGCGACCCGCTGGCCAAGGCCGACGGCAAGAACCCGACCGACGGTCAGGGCACCGCGGGGTACGTCTACGGCGACGAGAACACCGAGATCCCCCTGGGCAAGGGCGTGGTGTTCATGACTCAGGCGAGTGACGCGGCGGGCCAGAACAACAGCCAGTTCGCCTTCTCGCTGTCGGACGAGAACACCCAGATCGGCGCGGGCTACAACGTCATCGGCATGGTCAGCGAGGGCATGGACATGCTGCAGGGGCTGGCCACCAGCGGCAAGGATCTGATCGTCAACCAGGCCGACATCACCGGCGACGGCGGCACCACCGCGCCCAAGAACCCTGTGATCATCAAGAGCATCACGTTCAAGTAGAACGCACGAAAACGGCGGGCACCGGCCACGGTGCCCGCCGTTTTCACATGCCTAGACCTCGGCCTTGGGCTGGGCGTCGACGCCCGCCTCCTTGCGCTGCTCGGCCGTGATCGGCGTGGGCGCGGCGGTGAGCGGGTCGAAGCCGGAGGCCGTCTTCGGGAACGCGATCACGTCGCGGATCGACTCGCCGCCGGACAGCAGCATGCAGATGCGGTCCCAGCCGTAGGCGATGCCGCCGTGCGGCGGGGGGCCGTACTTGAACGCCTCCAGCAGGAAGCCGAACTTGCTCTCCGCCTCCTCCTTGGAGATGCCCAGCACGTCGAACACGCGCTGCTGCATCTCGGCCCGGTGGATACGGATCGAGCCGCCGCCGATCTCCATGCCGTTGCAGACCATGTCGTACGCGTACGCCAACGCCTCGCCCGGGTGGTCCTGGAAGTTGTCGGCCCACTCCGGCTTGGGCCCGGTGAACGGGTGGTGCACGGCCGTCCAGCCGATCTCGCGGCCCACCTCGTCGTGCACGGGCTCGAACATGGGGGCGTCGACGACCCACAGGAACGCCCACGCCGACTCGTCGATCAGGCCGCAGCGGCGGCCGATCTCCAGGCGGGCCGCGCCGAGCAGCTCGCGCGAGGCGTGCTGAAGCCCGGCCGCGAAGAAGATCGCATCGCCCGGCTCGGCGCCGACCTTGGCCGCGAGCCCGGACAGCTCCTCTTCCGAGAGGTTCTTGGCGACCGGGCCGCCCAGCGTCCCGTCCTCCTGGACGAGCACGTAGGCCAGGCCCCTGGCGCCGCGGCTGCGGGCCCACTCCTGCCAGGCGTCGAGCTCCTTGCGCGTCTGGGAGGCCCCGCCCGGCATGACCACGGCGCCGACGTATTCGGCCTGGAAGACGCGGAAGGTGGTGTTGGCGAAGTAGCCGGTCATCTCGACCAGCTCCTGGCCGAAGCGCAGGTCGGGCTTGTCGGAGCCGTAGCGGGCCATGGCGTCGGCGTACGTCATGCGCGGCAGCGGGGTCGGCAGCTCGTAGCCGGCGATCTCCTTCCACAGCCGGCCGATCAGCTTCTCGCCGACCTCGATGACGTCCTCCTGGTCCACGAACGACATCTCGACGTCGATCTGCGTGAACTCCGGCTGCCGGTCGGCCCGCAGGTCCTCGTCACGGTAGCACTTGGCGAGCTGGTAGTAGCGCTCGAGGCCGGCCACCTGGAGGAGCTGCTTGAACAGCTGGGGCGACTGGGGCAGGGCGTACCAGTTGCCGGGCTGCAGGCGTACCGGGACCAGGAAGTCGCGCGCGCCCTCGGGCGTGGAGCGGGTCAGGGTGGGCGTCTCGACGTAGACGAAGCCGAGCTCGTGCATCACCTCGTTGGCGAGGTAGGTGGCCTTGGAGCGGGTGCGCATCGCGCCGGCCACCTGCTGGCGGCGGATGTCGAGGTAGCGGTACTTGAGCCGGGCCTCCTCCGACACCCCCACGTTGCCCTCGATGGGGAACGGCAGCGGCGCGGACTCGCTCAGCACCTCGACCTGCTCGGCCACCACCTCGATGGCGCCGGTGGGCAGGTCGGGGTTCTCGTTGCCCTCGGGGCGCACCCTGACCTGGCCGACGACCTTCACGCAGTATTCGGCTCGCAGGTCGTGGGCGTGGTCCTCCTCGCGGAAGACCACCTGCGCCGAGCCGGAGGCGTCGCGCAGGTCGATGAAGACCACGCCGCCGTGGTCACGGCGGCGGGCCACCCATCCTGCGAGCGTCACCTGCTGCCCGGCGTGCTCCTTGCGGAGCGACCCGGCCTGATGCGTGCGGATCACTGCACTTTCCCTTTCAAAACGTCGACGACCTCGGCCAAGGGCACCTCGGTCTGCTCAGCGGTGGTCAGGTCCTTCACTTGCACGGCCTCGGCCGCCAGGTCACGCTCGCCCAGGATCAGCGCGAAGCGGGCGCCGGAACGGTCGGCCCCCTTCATCGCCCCCTTGAGTCCTTTGCCACCGAAGGCCATGTCAGCGGCGACGCCGGCCGCGCGCAGCTCGCTCAGGAGCCTGAACATGGCGCGCGCCGCCTCGTCGCCCAGCGCCACACCGTACACCTCGCAGCGCGGCGGGATGGCGAGCTCGATGCCTTCCCGCTCAAGGGCGATGACGGTGCGGTCGAGGCCGAGGCCGAAGCCGATCCCGGGCAACGCGGGACCGCCGATGGCCTCGGAGAGACCGTCGTAGCGGCCGCCGCCGCCGATGCCGGACTGCGCGCCCAGCAGCGGGTGGTCGAACTCGAACGTGGTGCGGGTGTAGTAGTCGAGCCCGCGCACGAGCCTGGGCGCGTCCTCCCATGGGATGCCGAGGTCGGCCAGGAGCTGCTTGACCCGGTCGTGGTAGGCCTTGCAGTCGGCGCAGAGGTGGTCGCCGATGAGCGGCGCGCCCTCGAGCTGCGCGCGCACCTCGGGGCGATTGTCGTCGAGCACGCGCAACGGATTGATCTCGATCCGCGCTCTGGTGGGCTCGTCCAGGTCGAGCCCGCGCAGGAACTCCTGCAGCCGGGCCCGGTAGATCGGCCGGCACTCCTTGCAGCCCAGCGAGTTGAGCAGCAGCCGCACCTGGGTGAGGCCGAGCGTGGAGTACCACTGCCAGGCCAGCGCGATGGTCTCGGCGTCGACCGCCGGGTCCTCGCTGCCGATCGCCTCCAGGTCGAGCTGGTAGAACTGGCGGTAGCGGCCCTCCTGGGGCGCCTCGGCGCGGAACACGGGCCCGTCGGTCCAGACCTTGACCGGGAGCTGGCCGCGGTGCAGGCCGTACTCCAGGACCGCGCGCAGCACGCCTGCGGTGAACTCCGGGCGCAGCGTCAGCGACCTGCCGCCGCGGTCGGTGAAGGTGTACATCTCCTTGCTCACGACGTCGGTGGACTCACCGACGCCGCGCGCGAAAAGCTGGGTGTCCTCGAAGACCGCGGTCTCCAGGTAGGCGTATCCCGCGCGCCTGGCCGCCTCCGCGAACGCTCCGCGGATCTCGTAGAACGTCGAGGCCTGCGGTGGAACGTATTCCTTGACCCCTTTAGGTGCTTGGAAACTCATTAGATCCCTCGTGTGGGACCGGCTTGCGGCGCCGCTTCTTTCACGTATGGATTGGTAGCGCGCTCGCGGCCGATCGTGGTCTGTGGTCCGTGGCCCGGCAGCACGACCGTATCGTCAGGCAGCGGCAGACACTTGGTAGCCAGGCTGCGCAGGATCGTCGCGTAGTCGCCGCCGGGAAGGTCGGTGCGGCCGATGGAGCCGGCGAACAGCAGGTCGCCCGAGAACATGATCTCGTCACCGGGCAGCCGGAAGCTCACCGACCCCCTGGTATGGCCGGGCGTGTGGTCGACCACGAGCTCCAGGCCCGCGAGCTCGAGCACGGCGCCGTCGGACAGCTCGCGCACGTCGTCGGGCTCGCTCAGCTCCAGCCCGGCGAACATCGAGGCGCTCGTGCCCGACCAGCCCGCGGCCGGGTCGCTCAGCAGGTGGCGGTCGTCGGGGTGGATCCACGCGGGGACGTCGCGCGCGCCGCAGACCGGGGCGACCGACCAGACGTGGTCGAGGTGGCCGTGGGTCAGCAGGACCGCGACCGGCTTGAGCCGGTGCTCGCGCAGCAGCTCGTCGACGCCGTCGGTCGCGTCCTGACCTGGATCGACGATCACGCATTCCTCGCCGGGGGCAGGCGCGACGACGTAACAATTGGTCTGGAAGGCCCCTGCGGGGAAGCCGGCGATGAGCATCTGCCTCAGGTGATCTCGTCGAAAAGCCAATGGGAATGTAACCGAAGGGTACCGGTGCGGGTCGCCGGGCTGCGAATCATTACCCGTTGGCCGATACGATTCGCCCACCTCAGTTGATTGACTATGGGAGGCAAAGCGGTGGCCACGGGGAAGGACCGGCAGAAGCAGCTGGCGCGCGAGCACTACGAGCGGCAGATGCAGCGCCGACTCGAGCGCGAGCAGAAGGCCAAGCGCACAGCGATCATCGGCTCCACTGTGGGCGTCGTGATCGTGGTCGGCGGCATCGTGGCCGCGGTCGCGCTGCTGGGCGGCAACAACACAGGGACCGACGCGGCCTCCTCGCCCACGGCGTCGGCGGCCGACACGGCCACGGCGGCGCCCAGCGCGAGCACGGGGCCCAAGCCGTACGACGCGGCCACCGGCACCTGCGACTACGTCAAGGACACCGCGGGCGGGAAGATCAAGGACGTCGGCATGCCACCGGCGAAGGTGAAGACCACGCCCGCCACGAAGACGATGACGTTCAAGACGAACCTGGGCGACATCGTGGTCGAGCTGAACAACGCCAAGGCGCCCTGCACGACCAACTCGCTGGAGTTCCTGGCGAAGAAGAAGTACTACGACGGCAGCAAGTGCCACCGGCTCGGCGCCGACAAGTTCCCGATGCTGCAGTGCGGCGACCCGACGGCCAAGGCCGACGGCAAGAGCCAGGACGGCTCCGGCGGCCCCGGCTACGTCATGGCCGAGGAGAACCTCCAGGGCGCCCAGTACAAGCGCGGCGTGATGGCGATGGCCAAAACACAGGCGCCGGGCAGCACGGGCAGCCAGTTCTTCCTCGTTTACGGCGACATCGGCCTCACCCCGGATTACACGCCGGTGGGTACGATCACCAAGGGGCTCGACATCCTGGACAAGGTGAACAAAGCAGGCGTCATCGCCGACATGGGGGACGGGACGGGAGCACCGAAGGAAACCGTCGAAATCAAAGACGTGACAATCGCCAGCAAGAGCTGACGTAATACAAACTAGGGACGAAGTAGTCCCGAAGGGTCTGATGGAAAGTGCGGGAGGACACGGTGAGCACCGACCCGTGGGGCCGGGTAGACGACGACGGCACCGTCTACGTGCGTACGGCTGAGGGAGAACGGGCCGTCGGCTCCTGGCAGGCCGGTGAACCCGAAGAGGCACTGGCCTACTTCCATCGCAAGTACGACGAGCTGGCCGGTCAGGTGCAGTTGCTCGAGCAGCGCGTCAGGGGCACGGACCTGGCTCCGGCCCAGGCCGAGGCGAACATCGCCAAGCTGCGGGAGGCCGTCGCCGACGCGCACGCCATCGGCGACCTGGCCGCGCTGACGGCCCGGCTCGACGGCCTGACCGAGCTGGTCGCCGAGCGCCGCGAGGAGGTCAAGGCGGCGCGCGAGCACGCGCGCGCCGAGGCCAGGGCGGTCAAGGAGCGCATCGTCGCCGAGGCCGAGCGCATCGCCGACGAGACCACCCACTGGAAGTCGGGTGGCGAGCGGCTGCGCCAGCTCGTCGAGGAGTGGAAGGCCGCCGACCGCATCGACAGGGTCACCGAGGCCGCGCTGTGGAAGCGGCTGTCGGCGGCGCGCACGGCGTTCGCCAAGCGGCGCAAGGCGTACTTCGCGGGGCTGGACGAGCAGCGCGAGGGCGTACGCGCGGCCAAGGAGCGCATCGTCGCCGAGGCCGAGGCGCTGGCCGACTCGACCGACTGGGGCGCGACCGCGGCCATCTATCGCGAGCTGATGCAGCAGTGGAAGACCGCTGGGCGGGCCTCGCGCGAAGCCGAGGACGAGCTGTGGGCGCGCTTCAAGGGCGCCCAGGACCAGTTCTTCCAGGCCCGTTCCGCCGTCTTCGCCGAGCGTGACGCCTCGCTGGCCGCCAACGCGGAGGTCAAGGAGGAGCTGCTGGCCGAGGCCGAGAAGATCCTCCCGGTGACGGACGTCCGTACGGCCCGCGGGGCGCTGCGGAGCATCCTGGAGCGCTGGGAGGCCGCCGGCCCGGTGCCGCGCGAGCAGCGCGACCGGCTGGAGGGGGGCCTGCGCAAGGTGGACGAGGCCGTGCGCAAGGCCGAGGACGCCGAGTGGAAGCGGTCCAACCCGGAGGCCAGGGCCCGGGCACAGAGCACCGTCGACCAGCTGCGTACCTCGATCGAGCAGCTGGAGACGCGGCTGTCCAAGGCTCAGGCCGCCGGTCGCGCCAAGGACATCAAGGAGACCGAGGAAGCGCTGACCGCTCGCCGCTCGTGGCTGGAGGAGGCCGAGCGCACGCTCGCCGAGTTCAGCTGACCCGGTGGAGGCCCCTCACGGCCTCCACCGGGCCACCGACGCCTGGACGCACCTGGCTTCGGCGGCCCGCCACACCGCGGCGACGCCTGCCTTCGCCCGGCCGCACGCCACCGCGCGCCCGCCCCCGGCCGCCCGACACCCGGTACGCGCGTTCGCGCTTGAGCCCTGCCGTGCCCGACGCGTCCTGTGCCGCGCTTCCTCCGGCGCGCCACGCCCCTTGAGCTCCGCGCCCGCG